>JAYUQE010000356.1:0-9643 GCA_043756905.1 Burkholderiales bacterium
GCAAAGTCCACCGTGCTCAGGCGCAGGATGGCTGTGGTGTCAGCGTCGATCTGGTTCACAGAGCCCGCGCCCGCGCCGGTGACGGCCACGCCGCTGCCCTGCTGCTGCGCAATGGCGGCGCCGAATGCGCCGGCCACGGTGTAGGCCTGGATGCTGCCGTTGCTCTTGGCCTCGATCAGCGCCACGCCGCTGGCGCCGGGCGCCCAAAGCAGGCTGCTGCTCTCAACCAAAGCATCGGTGTCGGAGACGATGTTGTTCACCGACACGGCCACGCCGAAGGCCAGCGCCGTGGCGCCCTTGTTGCCCTTGGCCAGGGCGAGTGACAGGCCGCCGGCAATGGCGAAGATGTCAGCGTCATCGGTGGCGCGAACGCGCGCATCGCTGGCGGCATCGCCCGCGGCGAAGTTAACGGTACTGTTGAACATGCGCGCGCGGGTGTTGCCCGTGACCGTGTTCACCGAAACGGCTCCGGCCAGTGAACCGGCAAAGGTGCCGCTGCTCGACGAGTTGTCGCCGCCGCCCGCCACCGCGCCGCCGCCGCCGGCGGCCAGGGTCCAGATGTCGCCCACCGTGTCGGCCGTGACCGAGAAGCGCTGCTCGGCGGTCTCGACCACGAATTTTTGAAAGTCGCGGCTCGCCAGCGTGACCGTGCTGTCGCGCACGAAGGCGTTGGTGGTGGCGTTGATGCCGTTGTAGCTGAAGGCACCGGCCAGGGCCAGGGCGTTGCCGCCCGAATCGGTCTTGGCAAACGCCAGGCCGCCGGTGGCGGCAACGACGTTGTTCTGGTTGTTGGCCTTCACGTCCACCGCGTCGGCATAGATCACGGCGTCGGAGATGGACGCCTGCGTCACATCGCGCACGTTGTTGATGCCGGCCGCCGCGGCGATGCCCACGCCGGTGCCGGCCTTCTTGTCTTGTTGGGCCTGCGTGGTGCCGCTGGCCGCGGCGCCGGGCGGAATGGGCGGGGTGAGCGCGCTGCTGGTGTTGGTGCCCCCGGTGGGGCTGCCGCTGGCCGGGGCATTGCCGCCGGCCGCCGGGTCGGGCTTGTCTTTCGATGCCGAGGCATTGGCAAAGGCGCCAGCCACGGTGAAGGCATACAGGCCACCGGCCACGCTGGCACGCGCGGTGACGGTGCCGGCCAGCGGGCCGGCCAGGGTGTTGGTGGGGCCGATGGGGTTGGCCGTGCCGATCAGAATCTTGCCGTTGGCGCCGGTGCCGGCGGTGTCCGCCAGCTCGCCGATCACCGCCCTGGTTTCACGGTCGGTGTTGTTGATGGCCACCGCGATGCCGGCGCCAAAGGCCTTGCTCTTGGCCACGCCGCCGGCCCAGTTGATTTGCGTTTCCAGCTCGCCCGCGTACACATCCACCCGCCCGCCGGTGACGCGCGAGCCCTCGGCCAGGTGGGCCAGGGTGTCGCTGTCTTGCTCCAGGTACGAGAAGCTGCCGCCCACGGCCACCTTGCCGGCGCTGCTGCCGGCCTGGGTGAAGGCAAAGCCCAGGATCGCTTCTTCGGCCTTGATGTTCAGGCCCGACTGGCGGCCGCTGTACAGATCGACATTGGGCTCGACGATGGCATGCGTGGTGTTGTTCAGGAATTCGAGGAAGAACGCACCGCCCACGCCACCCTTGCCGCCCTTGGTGGGTGTGAGGCTCACGTCGAATGAAGGGTCGACATCGTCGATGCCACTGGCCCCCAACGACAGGCTGGGCAGCTTGAAGCTGAACACGCCGGTCACGTTCATGAACTGCATGTAATTCGTGGCCTCGATCGAGACCACGTGCTCATCCACGTTGTTGGCGTTGCTGCTGTGGCCGCCTGCGCCGGGTCTTTGGTCGTTGCTGTTGTCAACGGTGGGGTCGTAGTTGTCGGGGTCGGAGTAGTACTTGTCGCCGGGCCGATAGAACGGGTCTTGGTTGATCTTGGCGCCACTGTGGACGATGGACTCGGCCACGTTGTTGAACACCAGCACGTTCACCGAGCCGGCTATGGCCATCTTGTCGGCCGCGGTGGTGCTGCGCGCCCAGGTGTTGAACAGCGACTTCAGGCCGCCTGTCCCGTCAAGATAGGTGTTAACGGCGTCGAAGCCTTGGCTGGTGATCTTGTCGCTGAGTTCGCCCACGCTGGTGGGCACGAATTCGTCGAGCCGCGTCAGGAAGGGGTAGTTCACACCCGACAGCAGGCGCAGTGCGCGCATCGAATCGAGCGTGGCGCCGCCTTCGACGATCGCGCGCGAGGCGTTGTTCTCGATGCCGATGATGATGGCCATGCTCACGCTGTTGTCGGCCGAGGTGTTCGGCGCGGCCTTGCCCTTCGCATCCTTCTTGCCGGGCTGCTGCTCGCCGGTGGCTTCGGCGGTGAGCTTGAGCGACTCGTTGATGGCCGAGGTCAGCTCCATGTCGTCATTGGAATTCAGGTCGGCCGTGCTGGTGATCAGCGTCTTGACGTCGTGGCTGGTGTACGAGAACGCCAGCGCGCCGGCGACTTGCAGCTTGGCTTTGTCTGACGAGCCCGCAGACGCTGGCGTGCCGGCGTTCGCGCCACCGGCGTTTTGCTTCGTGATGTAGCTCTTGGAAGCACCGTCGAACAGCTTGTCGAAGGCCTGGTCCCCGTACTTGAAGCCGCCGTCGTCGCTCTTCTTCGTGTCGTCAACATCTTCCGCGGCAAAGCCCGCGGTGGCCGATGCCGTGTCGGTGGCATTGAGCAAGCTGCCCGCGCCGAAGGTGAGGAAGGTGGAATCCAGAATCTGCGTGGCACGCAGCACGAAGCCGGTTTCAGCGCTGTTCAACGGCGTGCCAATCTTGATGCGCGCCACGCCGCCGCGGGTTTCGTTTTCCAGCGCGCCGAGCTGGATCACCTGCTTGTCAACCAGGCGCTGGTCGCCGATCAGGTTGAACTGGTCAACCCCGGCCATCACGTAGTACAGGCCACCATGATCCAGCCCGGGAATGCGCGGGGTGTAGATGGTGCCGTCGAGCGTGCTGCCCAGGGTGGGGTCGCGCCAGCGCATCACGGGCTCGCCATCGCCGTCAACTTCTTCGCTGCCATCGGGGTTGATGCCGGGCACGACCACGTCGTTGTCGTCGTGGCCCGGCTCGTAGTAATTCACCGCCTGGCCGAGTTCGAACGGGTTGAATTCAGTGATCGTCTGCGTCAGCGTGATCTTGTCGCCACTGATGGCGCCGGCATTGAAATGGCGGTTGTTGGTGGTGACCTTGAAGTTGTCGGGGTTGGCGGCAAAGGCGATCAGCACAGCGTTGCCGGTGAGCGCCGCGGCGGCGACCGCGATCAATTGCTCTTCCAGCGGCGACAACAGGTTGATCGGCACGCCATCAATGGCCAGCTGCTCGGTGCGGGCGAGCTGCACATAGTGGCTTTCGTCCAGCTCAGTCAACGGGTCGTCGGCCAGCGAAATCACCGTGTAGGTCTGGCCCGAGTCAAGGCCGCCAATGCTCTTGCCGCGGCGCGATGAATAGTCGGCCGTGTCTTCGGTGACCACGACCCAGTTGTTGGCCTTGTTGCCCGTGTTGTGCACCGAAATGCGGTTGTTGGCGAAGTCAACATAACCCCAGGGTTCAGAGGTCACGCGCCACAGGCCGGGGTTGCGATAGCTCTGGCTCGTGATGGCCAGGTTCACCGAGCCCGCGACATCGGGGCCGATGTATTCGAACACCGTGCCAGCAGGCATGGCCAGGTTGGACCAGGCGGTGGGGTCGCTGTTGGAAACGGGCACCTCCACCAGCACCTGCACCGTGTCGCCAGGGCGGCCCAGGTCTTCATCGGCGCCAATCAGCCGGTTGCTGGTCTGCGCGCTCGTCAAGCCCGCGGCTTTCACCGTCGGGTCGAACTCGAACTTCACGACCTCGCCGCCGTTGGTGTTCATGTCGGCCTGCACCTTGCCGTCGAGCTTGGTCAAGATGGTGGCGGTGGAAAACTGCAAGGCCAGGCTCAAGGCCGCGGTGCCGTCGGCATACAAGCCGGACTCCGATTCAGCTTCCGATTCCACTTCGCCCAGCGCGCGAATGTTGACTGTGCGCCCGCCATGCACATAGGCGTCGGGCGCCAATGTGGCGGTGGAGGTGAGCCGCGCCCACGACACGGCGATGGACGCCGCAAAGCCGCTGGTCTTCTTGCCCGGCACGCTGCCCTGTTCCTCGCGCGAGGTTTCAGTGCTCATGTTGGCCGTGGCATTGGCCGCCGAGGTGAGGTTGACCGGGCCGCCGCCTTCGATCAGCGCACCACCCAGCACGTTGATCACGGCCGTGGCGTCAGCCTGCGAATAGCCCAGGCTGAACAACTGGCTCTTGGCCTGCGCGCTGGCGTCGGCGCCGGCGGTGGCGTAGATGCCAATCACGTCGCCGGCCTCGATCTTGGCGTTGGCGCCGATGGTCACATGCGCTTCGGCGGCCTTGACCAGCACCTTGATCGGCAGCGACACCAGGTCTTGCAGGAAGCTCACCGCGGGGTCGAGGAAGAACTGGCTTTCGAGCGTGCTCAGGCCCAGTGTGGTGGCCAGCGCACGGTCTTCGGCCTGCGCCACCAGGTAGATGTTGGCGGCGCGCAGCGAGGCACCGGTGCCGATGTTGATCGACACGCTCTTCGAGAGGTAGCCCGAAGGCAGCAGGTTCTCGATTTCGGGCGTGCCGATGCGCCGGGCACGGAAGACGATGTCGTCGGCGTTGCTCAGGTCGGTGCCGGGGTTGGTTTCGGTGGACAGCGTCTTGCCGGCCATCACGCTGATGTCATCGGCAAAGGCTTCCAGGTAGCCGCCGTGCGTGAAGACATCGCTCTCGAACGAGATCACGTCATGGCCCGCATCGGGCTCGATGGTTGGCGCGCCGGCCTTGTTGCCGTACAGCAGCAATTCGGCCGCGAAGGCCGGGTCCATGGATTTGACGGTGATGGTGTCGCCGCCGCTGCCGGCCAGGATGGTGAGCGATTCAGTGGGGTTGTTGAAGGTGAAGGTGGCGTTCGTTGCCAGCCCCAGGCCGGTGAACAGGCTCAAGCCCAGGAAGGTGACCTTCATCTGCCCTGTGCTGAGCGTGCTGGCGTCTTCCAGCACGATGTTGTCGCCGAACACCGTGCCGTTGATCGTGACCGCCGCGGCCGAGCCGCTGAACGGATCGAACGGATCCATACCGGCGTAGGTGATGGTGCGGCTGAACGCTGTAGCGGTGAAGAAGTCGGCGCTGCCACCCTGCTCATTCGTGGTGGGCTGGAACGCCACGGTGGTGGTGCCATCAGACACCGCAAAGCCATCACTCGTATCGGTACCCGGCTGCAAGCCGCCGCTCACGGTACCGCCCAAGCTGCCGGCGGCGCCGAACAGGAAGAAGTCGCTGGTCGCGCCACGGCCGGTGAGGTTTTCGAAGCTGCTGAAGCTGCTGCCTTCCACGTTGCCGGCGTTCGCGCCGCTAACGTTCCAGTTGATGTGATCGTCAACCAGCTTCCACAGGTTGGTGTCGGAATAGGTTTGCAGCGTGAGGTTGTACGGCTGATCGCCGGCCAGCGCCGGGTTGCTGTCGAGGCTCGATGGGCCGATGTATTCGTAGATGTTCTCGATTGGGTCGGCCAGCGTGCCTTCGAGCACACGCACCTTCGTGCCCTGGGGCAGGTAGGGCAGCGCGGTGTTGGCCGTGGCGTCCAGCACGTTGGCGGCTTCGGGGCCGACGAAGGTGTCGTTGCTCGTGCTGCCCATGAAGACATCCATGCGCGACAGGCCGGCCACACCCGTGGCACTGGCCAGCGCCAAGTTCACGCTCACGGCCGAGCCGTAGGCGGCGTAGCTCAAGGTGTCGTCAGCCGGCGTGCTGCCGCCTGCCACGACGGCCTTGTCCAGCCCGCCATCGAGTAGGCCGCTGAGCGAACCCGCCGCAGCCACGTTGAAGGTGTCGGCCGCGAAGCCGCCGGTGAGGTTCTCGATGCCGGCGTAATCGGTGCTGCCGTTGAGCACGCCGCTGTTAGCGCCGGTCAGGTTCCAGGTGTTGTTGACATCCGGCCCAATGAGCGTGTCCAACCCACCGCCGCCGGTGATCACACCGCTGATCGAGCCCTGGGCCACGCCATCGTCGCGCACATTGAAGCGATCGGGCTCGTTGCGGCCGGTGAGGTTTTCGATGCCCTCGAAACTGGTCACGCCGTCGGCGCTGCCGCTGTCAGCGCCCGTGATTTCCCAGCCCATGCCCAGGAAGGGGCCGGTGAGGGTGTCACTGCCGGCGCCGCCAACGATGCTCACCTCAATCGGTAACACCTGATCCACCGCAAAGCCATCGGCGCCGCCCAGGCCGTCGAGCTCGACGCGCTTCACGCCCACGGCCGTGCTGCCCAGGGTGTTGGCGTTGCCGTTAACGGTGAGCGTGAGCACCAGCCCGCCGTCGTTCGACGGCGCCACCAGCGCCAACGCGGCGGTGTCGGCATTGCCGGTGAGCGTGCCCTTGAGCACGCCCTGGCTGAGTTGCAGCAAGGCGCCGACAAAGGCCGCGTCGGTGGAAGCGACGGTGATCGTGTCCGGCCCGCTGCCGGTGATGAGCGTGAGCGTGTTGCTCGGGTTGGCGATGAGGTAGCTGGTGGCGCTGGCGTCGTGGAAGGCGAAGTTGCTGAAGCTGATCAGCATGTTGCCGTCGCCCGCCGTGCCGTCGGCCAGCGTGACATTGCGGTCGAAGATGGTGCCGGTGAAAACGCGGTGCGTGTTGTTGCCGCTCAGCGCGCTGTAGGCATCCATGCCGGCGAACTTGACGGTCTTGCCCGCCACGCTCACGCCGGCGGGCACGGCCACATCGGGGCCTGCGGGCTGGTAGGCGGTGAGGTTTCCCGCACCATCGGCCACGGCAAAGCCGTCAAGCGAACCCGTGCCGCCGCTGGCGGTGCCGCTCAGGCTGCCGGCGAACTGGAAGATGAAGGCATCGCTCGTGCTGGCCTGGCCCGTGAGGTTTTCAAAGCTGGCGAAGGCGGTGCCATCCACTGTGCCGGAATCGCCACCGCTCAGCACCCAATCGGTGTGGTCGGTCACGGCCACCGGGCCGGTCAGGGTGTCGGTGGCGCTGCTGCTGCCCACCACCTTGTTGATGTTCTTGAAGCCGGCCACGCCCGGGCCGGTGGCGGTTTCGAGGTTCACGCTCACCGGGCCGCTGCGCGAGCTGTAGTCCAGGCTGTCAACCGTGGGCGCATCGGCGTTTTGCGTGCCGCCATCGAGATTGCCGGTGATGGCACCGGCCGTGTTGAATTTGAACTCGTCGTTCTTCGCGCCGCCGGTCAGGTTTTCGATCTCGATGAAATCGGTGCCGCCCGGCGGGTCAGACAAGGCCGCGTTGAGGTTGCCGCCGCCAGCGGCGCTGAGCAGCCAGGCGTTGTCCAGATCCGGGCCGACCAACGTGTCCACGCCGCCGCCACCAGCGATCTGGCCGCTGATGGCTTCGCCGCTTTGCACACGGAAAATGTCGATGCCGCTGCCGCCGGTGAGGGTCTCGATCGAGACGAAGCGGGTGCTGTTGAGCAGGCCAGCGTCGGTGCCCGAAATGGCCCAGTTGTTTTCGGTGCTCGGCGCCACGATGGTGTCGTCGCCATTGCCGCCGTCAACCTGGCCGGTGATCACACCGCCGGCCAACAGCGTGAACACATCCGCCTGGCCGCGGCCAACGAGGTTCTCGATCGTGTTGAACGCGGTGATGCCGGTGGCCGAGCCGGCGTCGCTGGCGCTGATCGACCAGTTGGTGGCCACGTCGGGGCCGGTCAGGGTGTCGTTGTCGGCGCCGCCGATGATGGTAAGCGTGTGCGCCGGGGCCAGCGCGCTGGTGGTGATGCGGTCGTCGCCCGCACCGGCGTTGATCACCAGGCCCTGGATGCCCACGGCGGCGCTGCCCAGCGTGAGCGTTTGCACCTGCGAGGCATCATCAACGTAGGTGAGGTCAACGATCACACCGCCATTGGTGGAGGTGCCGGCCACCAGGTTGACGCCGATGACATCGTCGCTGTCGGCAAACGCGGCGGTGTAGATGCCGGTCAGGTCGCTTGTAACGATCGGCGCGGCCGACAGCAAGATGCGCGGCTCCATCTCCTGCAGCAGCGGCGCCTGGCGTTGCGCGTTGCGCGCAAACAAAGCATGGCGGGCCTGGCGCGCCTGGTTCAGGCGGGCAGCAATGTGTTGAATCCACGGCATGGTGGGTGTCCTTGAGCGTGTTCGACCTGTTCGTGGCGGTGTGGTCACCGCTTTCGTACAGCGCACCTCAGGAATGGCGGCTGGCAGATCTGACGGCGCCTCGACTCGCCGGCCCACATGCCGCAGGGCGCGTGCGCACCCTGCCCATCTGGCCGTCGCATGCTACCCAGCGAGCGTGTAACAGTTCACGCTTTCAACCCCCACGTTCGCTTGTAAAACGATTGTTTTCTTGCTAGGAACTAGGGGGGTATTTTTGTAAGCAGTTATTGCAGCGGCAGGGCTGCGTGCACGCCGTTCTGGTACGCGCGCGGGTACAGCACGCGGGTGGCAACGGCTGGCGCTTGGAGCGCCCTGCGCACGGCATGCAACGCATCGCGCACTGGCCGCACTTGCCGCACTGGCCGCACAGGCCGCACTTGCCGCACAGGCCACACAGCCTTCAAGCGCGCCCAGGCGGGCGCGCGCTCAGTTTGCCTTGCGCGTAAGCTGGCCCTGTTCGGTCTGGGCGTCGTCGTTGAACAGGCCTTCCCAGCGGTCGCCACTGGCCCATTGCATCAGGCCCTGGCCGTGGCGGCGGCCGGCGCGCCAGGCGCCGGTGTAGTGGTCGCCGTTCTTCCACTGGTAGCGGCCTTCGCCATGCGGCGCGCCGCTGTCGAACTGGCCTGTATAGACATCACCCGATGCGTGTTGAAGCTCACCGCGGCCATGGGGCTGGCCGTCCACCACCTCGCCCGCAAAGCGGTTGCCGTTGGCGAACGTGAGCTTGCCCTGGCCTTGCGCACGGCCCTGCACCCAGAGGCCTTCATAGCGCTGGCGGTTGGCCCAGGTGTACACACCCTGGCCATGCGGCACGCCTTGCTGGTGCGCGCCTTCATAGCTGTCGCCCGACGCAAACAACATCTTGCCCTGGCCTTCGGGCCGGCCGCCTTGCACCGGCCCTTGGTAGCTGTTGCCGTTGGCGAACTGCATCCTGGCCTGGCCGTGTGCCTGGCCGTTGACCCAGGGGCCTTCGTAGCGCTGGCCGCTGCGCCACAGGTACACGCCCTGGCCATGCGGCTCGCCAGCGTGCAGCTCGCCGGTGTAGACGTCGCCCGAGGCATACAGCATCTTGCCGCGGCCCTGCGGCTGGCCTTCATGCACCTGGCCTTCATACAGGTTGCCGTTCACGTAGCGCATGTGGCCGCGGCCGTGCGGGCGGTCTTGCACCCAGTCACCGCGGAACTGCTGGCCGTTGGCCCAGTTGAAGGCGCCCTGGCCATGGCGCTTGCCGGCGTCCACCGCGCCGTCGTATTCGTCACCGTTGGGAAAGACGATGCGGCCCTGGCCGGTGTAGGCCTTGCCGTCGGTGGTGGCGGCGAACTGGCCGACCAGGCGCACACCGCCTTCGAGCGCCACGTCCAGGGCCTTGGGCGCGGCGGCTGCGGCCAGGGCGGCCACCGCGGAGGCTGGCGCTGCGGGCACCACGCCCACGCTCGGCGCCGTGGCCGCGG
>JAYUQE010000357.1:0-3438 GCA_043756905.1 Burkholderiales bacterium
GCGCAACTGACACTGCTGTGCCAGGCCCCGGGCCAGCCCGGCTGGCAGCGGCTGCACCAGGTGTGCGGCAGCGCCAGCGCGCACTACCGCCACGGTGTGGACGGCTTGTTCGAAGCCCTGTACCGGCTGCTCGAACAAGCCCTGCAGCGCTGGGCCGATGCCGGCTGCGCCGACGCGCCGGACAGGGGCACCCACCCGGCTGAACCCCTGCCTGCGCTGGGGGGCCCGGCCGTGTTGGCGGCGCTGTGGCGGGGCCACTGGCGTGCGGCGCTGCGCAGCACGCGCGAACGCTGGTTGACCGAGCACTGGCGCGTGGGCGTGATCGACGCGCCGATCCACACGCTGCTTGAACGCCCCGGCCTGCCGCGCGTGCGCTGGCTGGCGCAGCGCGATGCCAGCGGCTACTGGGCCGACCCCTTCGGCATGCCGGGCGAGCCCACGCAATTGTTTTGCGAACGCTACGACGCCAGCACGGGCCTGGGCCACATTGAACTCCTGCAGACGCTGGGCAATGACCTGGTGACGCTGGCGCGGGTGCCGTTGCAGGGGCCCGGGCATGCGTCGTTTCCAAATGTCTTCGAGCATGACGGGCGCCTGTACGGCATGGCCGAGACGGGTGATCGACGCGAGTGTGTGTTGCACGAGGTCAGCGCCGATGGGCGCTGGGCACCGCTGGCGTGTTTGATCAGTGGCGTGGCCGTGGCCGACCCGGCAATCTTTCATTGGCAGGGGCGCTTCTGGCTGGCCTTCAGCGACGCCGATCGCGAACCCTGGGCCAACCTGTGTCTTTACCACGCCGACCACCTGCTCGGGCCCTGGCAACCGCATGCGCACAACCCGGTGCTGCTCGATCTGCGTGGCGCGCGCATGGCCGGCAACTTTTTCTGGCACGGCGGGCAGCTGTACCGGCCGGGGCAGGACGGCAGCGCCGGCTATGGCTCGGCGCTGGCGCTGTACCGCGTCGAGCAGTGCACGCCGCAGACTTATCGCGAAACGCTGGTGTGTCGCCTGGCGCCACAGCCCGATGGCCCGTGCCCGGACGGCCTGCACACGCTCAACGCCTGGGGCCAACGCACACTGGTGGACGGCAAGGCCTGGCATTTCAGTTGGCGTGCGGTGTGGCACAAGGCGCGCCGGCGGGTGCTGGGCGCATCACCCGCGCCGCAGGGCATGGAGACGCAATGAGCCCCGCCCGGCCGCCCGAAGGGGCTCGCACCGCAGTGCGCAGCACGAAGGTAGACCAAATGAGCCCCGCCCGGCCGCCCGAAGGGGCTCGCACCGCAGTGCGCAGCACGAAGGTTTCCCTATGAGCCCCGCCCGGCCGCCCGAAGGGGCTCGCACCGCAGTGCGCAGCACGAAGGTTTCACTATGAGCCTGATGCGCCAGGTGTTGGGCTTCTTGCCGTCGCAGGTGGTGCCGGCGCTGGCCTCGTTCGCGTCGATCTACCTCTTCACGCGCCACACCTCGCCGGGCGAGTACGGCATCTTCGCGCTGGTGATGAGCGTGGTGCTGATGGCGCAGTCGGTGCTGTTCTATTGGATCCAGGTGGCGGTGACGCGGCATGTCGATGCCGCCCAGCGCGACGATCAATTGGCGTCGTTGCAGGCCGGCGCCTACCGCTGCCTGGCCGGCACCTGGGTGGCCTTCAGCCTGCTGTTTGCCGCGGCGCTGTGGCTGCTGCCGCTGGAAGCCGAACTGCGCCGCGGCCTGTGGCTGGCCATTCCCATCGTCGGGCTGCGCAGCCTGGTGGTCATCAACCAGGCTTTCAACCGCGGCGCGCTGCGCACCTGGCGCTACAACCTCATCGAGTCGGGCCACGCCGTCGGCCAGCTCGCCCTGGGCTGGGCCTTGCTGCAAGGCGCGGCGGTGCCCAGCCTGGCCTTGCTGTGCGGCACGCTGGCTGCCGGCGCTGCCGCAGCGGTGGTGGACGTGCCCACGCTGTGGGCCGCGCTGAAGCGCGGCGTGGCGCGTGCGCAGGTGCTGCAGTTGCTGCGCTTCGGCGCGCCGTTGTCGCTCGGTTTCGCCTTGAACTACGTGTTAGCCACCTCAGACCGTTTGCTCGTGCAGTGGTTGCTCGGCGCTGAAGCGGTGGGCGTGTACGCGGTGGCCTATGGGTTGATGGACCGGGCGGTGAGCGCGCTGTTCATCGCCATCAGCATCGCGTCGTACCCGCTGGCCATTCGCGCCTTCGAAACCGGCGGCGCGCCAGCAGCCCAGGCGCAGATGCGGCGCACTGGCGAACTGCTGCTGTTGATCACCCTGCCGGTGTGCGCCGCGCTGATGTGCCTGAACCAGCAACTCGCTGCGGTGCTGGTGGGCGAGGCCTTCCGCGCCGATGCGGCGCGGCTGATGCCCTGGGTGGCGCTGGCCGCGTTGCTGGCGGGCTTTCAGATCCACTTCTTCGACCATGCCTTCCACCTGGAACGGCGCACCTCGCTGTTCCTGTGGACCATCGGCCCGGCCGCGCTGGTGAACGTGCTGGCCAACCTGGTGCTGCTGCCGCAAGTGGGCCTGATCGGCGCCGCCTGGGCCACGCTGCTGGGCTATGCCTGCTCGCTGGCGGCCAGTGTCGTGATCGGCGCGCGGGTGTTCAAGGTGCCATTGGCGCTGGGGCAAATCGCCCGGGCCGGCGCGGCCACGGCGGTGATGTTGGCCGTGCTGTGGGCGCGCAACGTGCCCGGCACGGTGTGGGGCTTGTTGCAGGCCGTGGCGCTGGGCGGCGCGGCCTACTTGCTGGCGGCCTGGGTGTGCAACGTGGCCGGGCTGCGCGGGCACCTGGGCCTGCTGGCCACGCGGTGGCGCGGGGCATGACGCGCAGCATGACGCGAAGCATGACGCGAAGCATGACGCTGCGCGACCTGTTCATCTACACCCCGCGCCTGGGCGTGGGCGGCGGCGAGCTGTCGCTGTTGCGCCTGGCCGAAGGCCTGGCCCGGCTGGGCGTGCAGGTGACATTCGTGGTGCACGAGCTGACGCCCCTGGCCCAGGTGCGCCGCCCGGGCGTGGGCGTGATCTGCCTGCACGCCGAGCGCACGCTGGCCGCGGTGCAGGCCCTGGCGCGCTGCCTGCGCCAGCGCCGGCCGCAGGCGCTGCTGGCGGCGTTCCCGCACAGCAACCTGGCGGCCGTGGCGGCGCGTGCGCTGGCGCGTGTGCCCTGCACCCTGGTGTTAAGCGAGCACGCCCCGCCGCGCCAGCAGGTAGCGCACATGGGCGGCTGGCGTTACCGCGCCCTGCCGCTGCTGCTGCGTGCGCTGTACCCCTGCGCCGACGCCGTGGTGGCGGTGTCCCACGGCGTGAAGGCCGACCTGCTGGGCTTAAGCGCGGGCCGCCTGGCGCCGCAAGTGATCTACAACCCTGTGCTGCCGGCTGACCTGGCCGCGCGCATGGCCGCTGAAGCGGCCCACCCGTGGCTGCAAACCGCCGGCCTGGACGTGGTGC
>JAYUQE010000358.1:0-9567 GCA_043756905.1 Burkholderiales bacterium
GCAAGCTGCGCGCGCGAGGCGGGGTCTTCCAGGTCGAACCAATTTGGCGAGCCGGGTTCGAGCAGGCCGCGCGCCAGGGTGGTTTTGCCCACCTGGCGCGGGCCGACCAGGGCCACGGCCGGGCTGCGAGCGAGCGCGGCGCGGATCGAATCATGCAGATTAGTGCGTGGAAACATGCGACCAATTATATTGAAATTCCCGCTACTTATGCGGGAATATCAATATGAGCGCTAGTTGACTCAGCGCCCGACCGCCTTCAAATTAGCGCCGCGCGCACCGCCTCACCCAGCTCGATGACGGCCAGTGCGTAGTAGCTTGACCAGTTGTAGCGCGTCACGGCATAGAAGTTCACCGTGCCGGCCACGTAGCTGGGCGGCGCCTCAGCGTTGAACAGCTCCACCAGGGCCAGCGGGCCGTCATGCCCGCGGCCGGCATCGCTGAGCACGGCACCCAGGCCAGCCATCTGCATGGCGTTGAACGTGGGCTTGATGTCCGGGCCCAGCAGTTCAACGCGCGCAGCGCCCGGCGGCGGCGGCAAAACATCGAAGTGCGTGGGCGCGCCGCGCTGCCAGCCGTGGTCGGCCAGGTAGCGCGCCACGCTGCCCACCACATCGGCGGCGCTGCGGTCCAGGTCGATGTGACCATCGCCATCGAAATCCACCGCAAACTGGTTGATGCTGCCGGGCAGGAATTGCGGCAGGCCCATGGCACCGGCGTACGAGCCCATGGGCTTGCTGGCCGCCACGCCCTCGCGCGCGCACCACACCAGCAGTTCTTCAAGCTGGCCGCGAAAGAAGGCGCTGCGGTCGCTGCGCCCGCTGGGGAAATCGAAGCCCAAGGTGGCCAGGGCGTCGAGCACACGGTAGTTGCCCATGAAGCGGCCGTAAAAGGTCTCCACGCCCACGATGCCCACAACGATGTGCGGCGGCACGCCATAACTTTGCTCTGCACGCGACAGCCAGGCCTGGTTGGCACGCCAGAAGGCCACGCCGGCCTCGATGCGCCGCGGCTCGATGAAACGCGCCCGGTACGCCGCCCAGTTCTTGGCCGTGGCCACGGGCGGCGGCATGATCAGGCGGCGCACGCTCATCTGCGGCCGCGCCTGGGCGAGCTGGGCTTGCAGCCAGCGCAACGGCAATTGGCGGCGCTCGGCCACGTCGGCAGCAAAGGCCATGATGTCGGCGCGCCGGCCATAGGTGGGTTCCGCGGGCGCTGGTTTGCGTGCGGGTTTGGGCTTGCGCGCGAAGGCCGGGTGGGCCCAGCCGGCCAGCGCCAGGCCAGTGGTCAGCACAAGGTTGCGGCGGGTGGGGGTGGTCATGGTGTGCGCGGATTGTCGTCGCGCCCATGGGCACGGCTGGGCCTTCAAGCCGCGCCAGCAGCCCGCTGCCCGGCCGCGCTGGCGGCGCTGTTGAAGCGTTTCCACCACTGCGCGCCCGGCCTGCGCGCTGCCCCTGTGGCGGCATAGCGCAGGCGGTCGAGCGCCTCCAGCTCGGTGGCCACCGCTTCGCCGGCCGCGCCCAGGCTGGCACGCACGCGCTGGGCCCGCGTGCGGGGCGCTTCGTGCGCGTGCACCTGTACTTTCAGCGCGGCCAGGCGTTGTTGGACGCGCCGGTGCAGCCGCTGCCACGGGTCTTGCCGTTGGCGGTCCCACAGCACCCAGCCACCGCTGCCGGCCAGGCCGAGCAGCATCAAACCGATGAGCACATAGGCCAGGTCAGTCCAGTTCGGCGCCTCCAGGCCCAGGCTTTCGAGCAGCTTGAATTGCTGCACGCGCGAGTAGTTCATGACCCATTGGTTCCAGCGGTTGTTGGCCGCTTCCAGGGCCAGGCGCAATTGGCCCAGCAACTCGGGGTTCACGCGCCCCAGTGCGTTGCTCATGAGGTTGCCGCTGGGCGCCAGGCTGCGGCCGCGAAAAATGCGTTCGGGCGCCACCGCCGTGGTCGGGTCCAGCCGCACCCAGCCGCGGCCGGACTGCCAGTACTCGGCCCAGGCATGGGCATTGCGCTGGCGCACCACGAGGTAGCCGTCGACCGGCTCAACATCAGTGCCCTGGTAGCCGGTGACGATGCGCGCGGGCACACCCAGGGCACGCAGGATGACCACCACGCTGGCCGCGTAGTGTTCGCAAAAGCCGAGCTTGCGCCCGAGCCAGAACTCGTCGATGGCGTCGCGCCCATAGCGGCCAGGCTCCAGCGTGTAGCTGTAGCCGCCGTCGCGGATGTGCGCCAGCACGGCCTGCACCAGCGCCGGCGCGTCGGCCTGGGCCAGGCCGGGGCGTTCGCGCAGGGCATGTGCCCAGGCCAGGGTGCGAGGGTTGAAGCCGCTGGGCAGTTGGGTGAATTCGCGCAAGTCGGGTGTGGGTGCCAACGGCCCATGGCTGAATGCCGGCCAGGCCACCGCCTCGAAGCGCAGGCGTTCGCTCAACGGCTGTTCCACGGCCCACTGCAAGTCGCTTTGCAGGTGCGGGGTGTGGCCGTCGATCTCGGGCGTGGTGTCGGGGCCGGCCGGCGTGGTTTCCAGCAGCGGCAGCACCGTCATGCGGCTGGGCTCCAGCGTCATCTCGTAGCGCACGGGCTGGCCGCGCAGGCGCAACTCGGCGGCGGCGCGTGGCCAGTGCTTGGGGGTGCTGCCCTGGCGCGTCCATTCGCGGCCGTCAAAGCCGGCCAGCACCGGGCCGCGAAAGTACATCGAACCCGGCGCCGGGCGCTGGTCTTTGAAGCGCAGCCGCAGGGCGATTGAATCGTCGTTTGCCACCGCGGCCACGCCACCCAGGGTGAGGCTGCCCGACAGGCCGGTGCGCCCGGGGCCGTCTTGCGGCACGCCCCATAACGGCCCGATGCGTGGGAACAGCAGGAACAAGGCAATCATGATCGGCGCGCCGAGCAAGGCGGCGCGCGCGGCAATGGCGCCGGCATGGCGCAGCGCCGGGCGGCCCACCGGCATGTGGGCCAGAACCAGCGCCGTGAGCAGCCCGGCCACCGAGCCCAGCATGGCCAGCGCGGTGAGCAGGGATTGCGAATACAGGAAGTTCGTCAACACGACGAAGAAGCCGAGGAAGAAGACCACCATCGCGTCGCGCCTGGCACGCAGCTCCAGCGTTTTCAACGCCAGCAGCAGCACCAGCAGCGTCACGCCGGCCTGCTTGCCGATCAGCGTGCCTTCTGTCCACAACGTGAGCAACATGCCCACGCCCAGCACACCCACCACGGCCCAGCGCCTGGGCAGCGGCGCGTTGGCCAGGGCGAGCTGGGCGCGCCACAGCAGCATCAGGGCGCTGATGCCGCTGCACCACCACGGCAGGTGGCTGACATGCGGGGCCAGCGTCCAGGCCACCACGGCCAACAGGAACAAGGTGTCGCGCGCGTCGCGCGGCAAGTTGCCGAAGCCGGGCCAGCGCGGGCGCTGCACCAGGCGGAGTACCAGGCTGCTCAGCGCCACAGGGCCAGGGTCTCCAGCAATTGGCGGCGGTGGGCGTCGCCCTGGCCGGGCGGCAGTTGCAGCCCGGGCAATTTCAGGCCATAGGCCAGGCCGCTCTGTTCGCCGGCCTGCACCCAGGCGCACAGGCGCGCCAGGCGCTCTTCGGTGCCGCCGAGTTGGGTGGCGTGCCAGTCGAGCCACAGCTCGCGGCTGGCGCTGCTGCTGCCTTCGCGGCTGACGAGTTCACCGGTGCGCGCCGCCTTCTTCCAGGCGATCTGGCGCAGCGTGTCGCCGCGGCGCCAGGCGCGCACGCCTTCGAGTTCGCTGCCTTCGCTTCGGGTGTTTGAGCTGTGTTCACCGCGCAGGGTGCGCGCGCTGGGCAGGGCCGCGGCGGGGCGCTCGGGTGTCGGGTAGGCCAGCACCCGCGCCGCCGGGCGCCACACGCTCCAGGCGCGAAACAGGCCAAAGGGGAAGCGCGTTTCCACCACCAGCATCGGCACCGCATGCCAGCCGCGGCGCGGTGGCACCATGGTCAAGCGCGCACTGGCCTGGCCTTGGGCGGGCACGTCGCACCAGACGTCGTTTTGGCCCTGGCGGCGTTCCCGGTTGCCGGGTGCGCTCGCGCCGCGGCCCAGGCCGCGGCGTTCACGGTAGCGCAAACCCACGCCGTGACGCGCTGCGCCGGGGTTGGTCATCACCACCTCCAGCGTCACCGGCTCGCCGGCAAAAGCCGGCGGCGACGGCCGCAGGTGCAGGCTCAGCCCGCGCAGCACGCCATGCGTGATGTGCATGGACACCAACCCGGCGCCGGCGAGCAAAAACGTCAGCGCATAGCCCAGGTTGAGCTGGTAGTTGATGCTGCCGATGAGCAGCAGCAACACCAGCACCGCGAAAGCCAGCCCACCCTTGGTGGGCATGATGTAGATGTTGCGCTGGGTGAGCTGCCAGTTGTCACTCGCCGGCACGCGCGCCAGCCACCAGCCTTGCAGGCGCTGGCGCCAGGCCCACCAGGGCAACCGGCGCATTGACGCATCTTGAAGTACAGCCGCTGTCATGGCCGCAGCATCACGGAATGGCGATGGCCTCGATCATGGCCCGCACCTGCTCGATACTGCCGCGGCCGGCGCCGGAAACGGGTGTCAGGCGGTGCGCGATGGCCTGCGGCAGGATGGCTTGAATGTCATCGGGCGCCACGTAGTCGCGCTGTGCCATCAAAGCCCGCGCCTTGGCCGCACGCAGCACCGCGATGCCGGCGCGCGGGCTCAGGCCTTCGGTGAACCACTGGCCGCTGCGCGTGGCGGCGATCAGCGCTTGCAGGTAGTCGAGCAGCGGGTCGGCGGCGCGCACCTTGGGTACGGCGGCCTGCACCTGGGCCAGTTGTTCGGGCGTCATCACCGCCCGCATGCGGGCCACGGCGTCGCGCCGGTCTTCGCCGATGAGCAGGGCCCGTTCCGATGCACGGTCCGGGTAGCCCAGGGTGATGCGCAGCAAGAAGCGGTCGAGCTGGCTTTCGGGCAGCGGGTAGGTGCCGAGTTGCTCGGTCGGATTTTGCGTGGCGATGACGAAGAAGGGCCGGGGCAGGGCGCGGGTTTCGTTGTCCACCGAGACCTGCTGTTCTTCCATGGCTTCGAGCAGCGCGCTTTGCGTCTTGGGCCCGGCACGGTTGATCTCGTCGGCCAGCAGCACCTGGGTGAACACCGGGCCGGGGTGGAAGACGAAGGCTTCCTTGCTGCGTTCGAACACGCTCACGCCGATCAGATCAGACGGCATCAAATCGGCCGTGAACTGCACGCGCGAAAACTTCAACCCCAGCGACATTGCAAGGGCATGGGCCAGGGTGGTCTTGCCGACACCAGGAACGTCTTCGATCAACAGGTGGCCGCCGGCCAGCAGGCAGGCCACGCCGTCCTCGATCTGCGTGCGTTTGCCGACGATGATCGTGCTAACCTGATCAACCAGTTTTGCAACTAGGCGCGCGAGTGATACATCCATCCGCGTGACCATAACCGAAAAGGTTTGAGTGATGGGGTCTGCCACCGCGTACTACTGCCCTGCCGAGTGCCGATTGCACAACATGGGCGCCGGCCACCCCGAGCAGCCGCAACGGCTGGATGCGATCGCCGACCACCTCAAGGCCACCGGCCTGGACGTGGCCCTGCACATGCTGGATGCGCCGGATGTCACACCCGAGCAACTCGGCCGCGCCCACGACAGCGGCCATGTGGCCGAGTTGTTCGACCTGCTGGCCCAGGTGCAGGCCGAAGGCGGCCGGCGCGCCATCGACCCCGACACCGCGGCCGGCGCCGGCACCTTCAAGGCGGTGTTAAAGGCCGCCGGCGCCGCGGTGGCGGCCACCGATGAAGTGCTGGCCGGCCGTGCCCGCAATGCCTTTTGCGCCGTGCGCCCGCCCGGCCACCATGCCACGCGCGGCCAGGCGATGGGCTTTTGCTTCTTCAACAGCGTGGCCGTGGCGGCGCGCCATGCGCTTGATGTGCATGGGTTGGAGCGCGTGGCCATCGTCGACTTCGACGTGCACCACGGCAACGGCACCGAAGACATCATCGCCAACGATGAACGGGTGCTCATGGTCAGCATCTTCCAGCACCCGCTGTATCCGGGCAGCGGCGGCGTCCCGCTGGGCACCAACATGGTCAACGTGCCGCTGGCGCCGTATTCGCGCGGCGCACAGTTGCGCGAAGCGGTGGAGCAGCAGTGGCTGCCGGCGCTGGAAGCATTCAAGCCACAGATGCTGTTCATCTCGGCCGGGTTCGACGCCCACCGCGAAGATGATCTGGGCCAGCTCGGTTTCGTCGAAGCCGACTACACCTGGGTCACCCAGCAGATGATGGATGTGGCGCAGCGCCATGCCCAGGGCCGCATCGTGTCCTGTCTGGAAGGCGGCTACAACCTGAGTGCCCTGGCGCGCAGCGTGGCCGCGCATGTGCGTGTGTTGGCCGGCGTCTGATGCCGGTTCCTGAGTCCGACATCTGATGCTCGACTGGCGTGAGTGGTGGGCCGCGCTGAACCGCGGCAGCACCCTGCTTGAGCTGGCCGTGCTGGCGGGCTGCCTGCTCGCGGCTTACGTGGTGGTGTGGCTGTGGCGCGGCTCAATGGGCAATGAAGGGCGCCCGAGCGCCAGCGTGTGGTTCGGCCAGCGCGTGTTCGACGGCGTGCTGTTCCCCGTGCTGGCCCTGCTGGCGGCATGGGGCGCGCGCTACGCGCTGCCCAGCGGCGTGCCACCGGCGGTGTTGAAGCTGGCCGTGCCGGTGCTGGGCAGCCTGGCCCTCATTCGCGTCAGCGCACGCGTGCTGCGCCAGGCTTTCCCGGCCTCGGCCGCGGTGCGTTCGCTGGAGCGCAGCTTCTCGTGGCTGGTGTGGGGCGCCCTGGTGCTGTGGCTCACCGGGCTGCTGCCGCGCTTGCTGGCCGAGATGGACGATGTGCATTGGCGCCTGGGCGGCGCCGATCTGAGCCTGCGCACCATGGTGGAAGGGGTGCTCAGCGCGCTGGCCGTGATGCTGCTGATGCTGTGGCTGGCCGCGGCCATCGAGTCGGCCCTGCTCAAGGGTGCCACGGCCAACCTGTCGGTTCGCAAGATCGCCGCCAACGCCGCGCGCGCCACGTTGCTGCTGGTCGGGTTGATGATGGCGCTTTCAGCCGTTGGCATTCCGCTGAGTGCGCTGTCGGTGGTGGCCGGTGCGGTGGGCGTGGGCATCGGTTTTGGCTTGCAGAAGCTGGCGTCCAACTACGTCAGCGGCTTCGTCATCCTGGCTGAACGCAGCATTCGCATCGGCGACACGATCAAGGTCGATGGCTTCGAAGGCAAGGTCACCGACATCAAGACCCGCTACACCGTGATCCGCGCCGTGAGTGGCCGCGAGGCCATCATCCCGAACGAAATGCTGATCACCCAGCGGGTGGAAAATTCGTCGTTGGCTGACCGCAGCGTGGCCTTCACCACCAAGGTGCAGGTGGCCTACGGCACCGAGTTGGCCGCGCTGATGCCGGCACTGGCAAGCGCGGTGGCCGGCGTGCCGCGCGTGCTGACCGAGCCGGCGCCGGCGGTGCAGCTCACGGCGTTTGCCGCCGACGGCCTGGAGCTGACCGTGCCGTTCTGGATCAGCGACCCCGAGAACGGCTTGAACAACGTCATGTCGGACGTTAACCTGGCGTTGCTCGCGGCATTGCAGGTTGCAGGAGTGGAAATTCCGTTTCCGCAGCGGGTGGTTCGGCAGCTCACCTCACCGAAGCTCGACTGACAGGACAAGCATCGCGAGCGTTTGCAAAGGCCGTAGCGACCCCATGCGCTGGCTTACCCGGCCCGTCTACGCAAATGTGAGGATGAAGACGTCGCCCCGTTCTCCCAACATTGGCAGCCTACGCAGCAGCAAGTTAGGGAGCGCAGTCATGGCTAAAACCATTCAAATGCAGTCACCCAATTCCGGCCACGCGGTGGCGCCAACAGGATTGCTCGGCACGTTGCGGGCGCGAATCATTGCCTTCACGGGTGTGTTGGTGGTGGTACCGGCGTTGATCAATGCCGGCTACGACGTCTTCGCAACTTATGCGAAGCTTCCTCGCTCCCTGGGCGAACGCGACAACGCTGACTTGTTCGAAAAATACTTCGGCAAGGTGCCTTTGGTTGTGAATGCCCTGCCCATTCGCAGCACGCTTGGGGTGATGGATGTGCGGTTCTCGGTATACGACGAAGGCGACATTCACGTCGAGTTCGGCGATCGAACCCAATGGTTCAAGTTTGCCAAGGCGCCGCCCAAGGCCAATGGGCTGCTGTCGCTCTTCCCGAGTGCAAATGCTCAGTCGGTGATGCCCGCCGCGACGACCGCAGCACCCGTTCGGAGGCAAATGGAGCACATTGAAGGCGGCCAGCTCGTGCGGGTGCGTGAGCTTTCAGCGGGCCGCGCAGAAGTGCTTCACTACGACCTGCGCACGGGTCAAATCGTGAGCCGGCAAAGCGTCGACGCAAAGACCGTATTCAAGTCAGGCGTCGTTCAAACACTGCCGGAAGTAACACGCGGCAGGGAAATGAACGTGTTGGCTCGCCAACCCTGATCCTTCAGCCCGCGCTTGCCGGTCAAGCCACCACGACCGGTATCTTGCCGATCTTCGCCTGCCACTCGGCCGGCCCGGTGTTGTGCACGCTGACGCCCTTTGAATCAACGGCCACCGTCACCGGCATGTCGGCCACATCGAACTCGTAGATGGCTTCCATCCCCAGGTCGGCAAAGCCCACCACCCGGGCGCTCTTGATCGCCTTGCTCACCAGGTAGGCCGCGCCGCCCACGGCCATCAAATACGCCGAGCCATGCTTGCGGATGGCGTCGATGGCCACCGGCCCGCGTTCGGCCTTGCCGATCATCGCGATCAGGCCGGTTTGCGCCAGCATCATTTCGGTGAACTTGTCCATGCGCGTGGCCGTGGTGGGGCCGGCCGGGCCCACCGCTTCGTCGCGCACCGGGTCCACCGGGCCCACGTAGTAGATCACGCGGTTGGCGAACGAAACCGGCAGCGTCTCGCCCTTGGCCAGCATGTCTTTGATGCGCTGGTGCGCGGCATCGCGGCCGGTGAGCATCTTGCCGTTGAGCAGCAGCGTGTCGCCCGGCTTCCAGCTCGCTACCTCGGCCGCGGTGAGCGTGTTCAGGTCGACGCGGCGGCTCTTGTTCAGGTCGGGCGCCCAGTGCACATCGGGCCACATGTCCAGGCTCGGTGGTGTGATGTGGGCCGGGCCGGAACCGTCAAGCACAAAGTGCGCATGGCGCGTGGCGGCGCAGTTGGGAATCATGCCCACCGGCTTGCCCGCGGCATGGGTGGGGTACATGGCGATCTTCACATCGAGCACCGTGGTCAGCCCACCCAGGCCCTGCGCGCCGATGCCCAGGGCATTGACCTTGTCGCACAGCTCGATGCGCAACTCCTCGGTCTGGTTGCGCGGCCCGCGCGCCTTGAGTTCATACATGTCGATGGGCTCCATCAACACTTCCTTGGCCATCATCATCGCCTTCTCGGCCGTGCCGCCGATGCCGATGCCCAGCATGCCAGGCGGGCACCAGCCGGCGCCCATGGTGGGCACGGTCTTGAGCACCCAATCGACCACGCTGTCGCTGGGGTTGAGCATCACCAGCTTGCTCTTGTTTT
>JAYUQE010000359.1:0-9557 GCA_043756905.1 Burkholderiales bacterium
GCTGGCCTTGACGTTGCCATGCTGGCGCCGGCTGATGCGCAGGATGGGCTTGTCGCTGCGCGCGTCGACTTCGGTGGCGACTTCAGCGTCCACCAGCGCAGCTTGCAATGCCGCGGCGCTGGCCTGCGCGGCAGCGGGGCTGTCCAGGTCGAGTTGCAGTCCGCCGGCCAGGGCACGCAGCGCGTCAACGTCCATCCAGTTGGAAAGCCTGTCCATCACATGGTGGGCCAACATGTACTTGCGCGCCAGGTCTTCCAGCGCGCTGCCTTGCAGCGGCACGCGGGTGCTTTGCGCATCGCCATCAGGCAGCACCACGGCGCCTTCAAGCGCCACTTTCATCAAGAACGCATCCAGCTCGCCGGCATCTTTGATGTACTGCTCGTGCTTGCCCACCTTCACCTTGTACAGCGGCGGCTGGGCGATGTAGATGTGGCCGCGTTCAACAAGCTGCGACATCTGGCGGTAGAAGAACGTGAGCAGCAGGGTGCGGATGTGGGCGCCGTCCACGTCGGCATCGGTCATGATGATGATGCGGTGATAGCGCAGCTTGTCGATGTTGAAATCTTCCAGCCCGATGCCCGTGCCTAACGCCGTGATGAGGGTGACGATGGCTTCGCTGGACAGCAGCCGTTCATAGCGCGCTTTTTCAACGTTCAGGATCTTGCCGCGCAGCGGCAGGATAGCCTGGAACTTGCGGTCGCGGCCTTGCTTGGCGCTGCCGCCAGCAGAGTCGCCCTCGACGATGTAGATCTCGCACAGTGCCGGGTCTTTCTCTTGGCAGTCGGCCAGCTTGCCGGGCAGGCCCAGGCCATCAAGCACGCCCTTGCGGCGCGTCATTTCGCGCGCCTTGCGCGCGGCTTCGCGGGCGCGCGCGGCGTCGACAATCTTGCCGCACAGGATCTTGGCGTCGATCGGGTTTTCAAGCAGGTAGTCGTTCAGCGCCTTGCTCACCACGTCTTCCACCGGGCCACGCACTTCGCTGCTGACCAGCTTGTCTTTGGTCTGGCTGCTGAACTTGGGCTCGGGCACCTTCACGCTGAGCACGCAGCACAGGCCTTCGCGCATGTCGTCGCCGCTGATTTCGACCTTGGCTTTCTTGGCCAGTTCGTTGTCTTCGATGTACTTGTTGATGACTCGCGTCATGGCCGCGCGCAGGCCCGTGAGGTGGGTGCCGCCGTCGCGCTGTGGAATGTTGTTGGTGAAGCACAGCACCGCTTCGTTGTAGCCGTCGTTCCACTGCAGGGCCACTTCAACGCCGATGTTGGTGGCCTGCTCGCTCATCTTGTCGCCCATGGCGTGGAAGGTGTTGGGATGCAACACCTTCTTGCCCTGGTTGATGAATTCAACGAAGCCCTTCACGCCGCCGGCAAAGGCGAAGTTGTCTTCCTTGGCATTGCGCTCATCCACCAGCCGGATGCGCACGCCGTTGTTCAGGAACGAAAGCTCGCGCAGGCGCTTGGCCAGCACGTCGTAGTGGTAGTCGATGTGTTGGAAGATTTCATCGTCGGGCAGGAAGTGAACGTCGGTGCCGCGCTTCTCGGTTTCGCCACTGACCTTCATCGGGCTGACCTCGAAGCCCTCGCGTTGTTCGAGCAGGCGGCCCTGCACCACGCCCTTGGCAAATTCGAGCTGGTGCACCTTGCCCTCGCGGCGCACCGTCAGGCGCAGCCATTTGCTCAGGGCGTTCACGCAGCTCACGCCCACGCCGTGCAGGCCGCCGCTGACCTTGTAGCTGTTCTGGTTGAATTTGCCGCCGGCATGCAACTCGGTGAGTGCGATTTCGGCCGCGCTGCGTTTGGGCTCGTGCTTGTCGTCCATCTTCACGCCGGTGGGAATGCCGCGGCCGTTGTCGATGACGCTGATGGAGTTGTCTGAGTGGATGGTGACGGTGATGTCGTCGCAGTGGCCGGCCAGGCTTTCGTCAATGGAGTTGTCGACCACCTCGAACACCAGGTGGTGCAAGCCGGTGCCGTCAGACGTGTCGCCGATGTACATGCCGGGGCGCTTGCGCACCGCTTCCAGGCCTTCGAGGATCTGGATGTTCTCTTCGCCATAGGCCGCGCTGTTGGCTTCGCTGGCATCGCGCTTGGCCTTGCGGGCGTCTTCGTCGTTGGGGATGTTCTGCGGGTCGCTCATTTGGGCTGGCGGTGAGGCTGGTTTCGGCTTCGGGCGAATCGGGCTGATCGGGCTGATCGGGCAAAGCGGATCGTGGCGCAGCGGCCCCATTAAAACGCTGAAGCGGGCCCGACGAAGCGTCGCGGCCCGCTTGAATCAACGGTTAAGGCGCTGCGGCATCAAATACGCATCGGCATGACGACGTACTTGAACCCCGGCGTGTCGGGCAGGGTGAACAAGGCGCTGGCGGCGGAATCGTGCAGTTCAAGTTTGATCATCTCGCCGCTCATGTTGGCCAGGGCGTCGATGAGGTAGGTGACGTTGAAACCGATCTCGATCGCGTCGCCCGCGTAGTCGATTTCGAGTTCTTCCTTGGCTTCTTCCTGCTCGGCGTTGCTCGATGCGATGCGCAGGCTGCCGGGCTCGACGTTGACGCGCACGCCCTTGAACTTTTCACTGGTGAGGATGGCCGCGCGCTGCAAGCAGGCCAGCAGCGGTGCCCGGCCCAGGGTGACCGCGTTCTTGTGGCCCTTGGGGATGACGCGGTTGTAGTCGGGGAACTTGCCTTCAACCAGCTTGGTGACGAACTCCATGCCGGAAAAAACGAAGCGCGCCTGGTTGCCGGCGAACCGCATCTCGATGGGCGTGTCTTCGTCTTTCAACAAGCGCTGCAACTCGAGCACGGTCTTGCGCGGCAAGATGACTTCCTGCTTCGGGATCTCGTTTTCCAGCGTTGCCTGCGCCAGCGCCAGGCGGTGGCCGTCGGTGGCCACGAGCGTCAACACCTTGCCTTCGGCGATGAACAAGATGCCGTTCAGGTAGTAGCGGATGTCGTGCACCGCCATGGCGAAATGCACCTGGTTGATCAGGTCGCGCAGGGTCTTTTGCGGCAGGGCAAACGCGGGGCCGAACTCCACCGTTTCATTGACCAGCGGAAAGTCTTCCGCCGGCAAGGTTTGCAGCGTGAAGCGGCTCTTGCCGCCTTGCAGGGTGAGCTTGCCCTGGGCGGCAGTCAGGGTGATGGTCTGGTCACTGGGCAAGGCGCGCAGGATGTCGATCAGCTTGCGCGCAGCCACCGTGGTGCTGATCTGGCCCGGGTCACCGCCCAGCTCGGCGCTGGTGCGAACCTGGATCTCCAAGTCGCTGGTGGTGAGCTCAAGCTGGCTGCCGTTCTTGCGCAGCAGGATGTTGGCCAGAACGGGCAAGGTATGCCGGCGCTCGACGATGCCGGCCACGGCTTGCACGGCGCCCAAGAACTTTTCTTGTGCTGCTTTGAGAACGATCATGTTTTCCTCTTTAAGCCTGGTAGTCGTAGTAGAGCGGCTTAAGATTTGGGGAGAACCGCATTTTCGCCTTTTCCATCAAGGGTTTAGACCGAGGTGAACCCTGTGGGTGATAAGCCGTGGCAAGCGGGACGGTGTGGCAACAATTTTGGTTTGGGCATCGGGCCTGTGGACAGGTGGGGACTTGCACAAAAACTGTCCACAGTGTTGTGCCTTGACAGCCGCTTTTACCGTGCTTATCAAGCGTTCATGGGCTGCCAACATGTGCTGTCAGCCCTTCAAGGTTTGTTCCAGCACGTGCAACTGCTGGTTGAGTTCAGAGTTTTTGGTGCGCTCGCTGCCGATCTTGCGTACCGCGTGCAACACCGTGGTGTGGTCACGCCCACCGAAGAGTTCGCCGATCTCGGGCAAGCTCTTTTGCGTCAATTCCTTGGCCAGGTACATCGCAATCTGGCGCGGCCGCGCGATGCTGGCCGGGCGCTTCTTGCTGTACATGTCGGCAATCTTGATCTTGTAGAAGTCGGCCACTGTCTTTTGGATGTTCTCCACCCCGACCTGGCGGTTCTGGATCGACAACAAATCCTTCAAGGCCTCGCGTGCCAAGGCAATGGAGATGTCCTTGTGGCTGAAACGCGAATAGGCCAGCACCTTGCGCAACGCACCTTCAAGTTCGCGCACGTTGGCGCGCACGTTCTTGGCCACAAAGAACGCCACGTCTTCGGGCATGGGCGCGCCTTCGGCCTCGGCCTTTTTCATCAGGATGGCCACGCGCATTTCAAGTTCGGGTGGTTCGATGGCCACGGTGAGGCCGGCATCAAAGCGGCTGGTCAGGCGCGCGTCGATGTCCACCAGCCCCTTGGGGTAGGTGTCGCTGGTCATGATGATGTGCGCGCGCTTGGCCAGCAGGGCCTCGAAGGCGTTGAAGAACTCTTCCTGCGTGCGTTCCTTGCCGGCAAAGAACTGCACGTCGTCGATCAACAGCAAATCGAGCGAGTGGTATTTGGCCTTGAGTTCATCAAAGGTTTTGCGCTGGTAGTTCTTCACCACGTCGCTGATGAACTGCTCGGCATGCAGGTACAGCACCTGGGCATTGGGCCGGTCTTTGAGCAAGGCGTTGCCCACGGCGTGCACCAGGTGGGTCTTGCCCAGGCCGACCCCGCCATAAATGAACAGCGGGTTGTACATGGCGCCCGGCGCGCCGGCCACGTGCAGCGCCGCGGTGCGTGCCATCTGGTTGGCGCGGCCGGGGACAAAGCTGTCGAAAGTGAGCGCCTGGTTGAGCTTGTGCCGGCTTTGCGACGGCGCGGGGTGCGACAAGGCGGGTTCAGCCGGTGCCGCGCGGTGCTCGGTGGGCATGCCGTTTTGCAACGCCGCGTGCACGCTTTGTGGCCCCGCCATGGGTGGTGAGGCGGTTTGACGCGGGCCTTGCTCGCGCGGTGTCAGGCTGAGTTCCAGGCGCACCGGCTGGCTGGCCAGTTCGCCGAGGATGGTTTCAATCTGGCCCGCGTACTGGCTGCGAATCCAGTCGAGCTTGAAGCGGTTGGGCACACGCACCACCATCACCAATTCGCCCCCGGCCACTTCGCTCAGGCTGCCTTCGGGCAGGGGTCGAATCCAGGTGTTGAACTGGTGTTCCGGCAGTTCGGTGGCCAGACGTTCGCAGCCACGCCGCCAAAGATCGGGGGCCATCGCGGGCGAGGAGCTGTTGTGGAGAACTGCCATGAGGGGGCGGAATTGTAAGGGCCTGGGAGGCCAGCGGTGAGCGGTTATCCACAGTTCCTGGCCCACCCCGGCCGGGTTTGAATTCACCCCGGCCGCCCGGCCCGGGCAGCCGCACGCCATGGCCCGAACGTTGACCAGGTCTGCGGTTTTTGTTGTAATCGCGGGTTTTTCGGATTCGCCTTGCGCAGCGTGTGGCGCGATCTTGGGATGGGTGCGGGGTGGGTTTGGGTTTTGGGTTGGGGTTGGGGTTGGGGTTGGGGTTGGGCCTGGTGTAGGGTGCGGCGCGTGAAAGCGTGCAGCAACAAGCACCCGGCAACATCAGCGCTACCAGCCGAAGCCATTCAAGCCCAAGCACCTGGCCACGTCACGCGCCACCCGGCGAAGCAGCAAGCCCCACCCATCACCACTCCAACAAGCCTGGAACACAGGCCAAAGGCAAGAGACCCATGAAACGCACCTACCAACCTTCCAAGGTCCGCCGCGCCCGCACGCATGGCTTCCTGGTTCGCATGAAGACCCGTGGCGGGCGCGCCATCATCAATGCCCGGCGCGCCAAGGGGCGCAAGCGTCTGGCGGTCTGAGCTCCCAGCGCCAGCGCAACGGCGCCGCATGCTTGCACGCCTGCGCAACAAGGCCGACATCGAACGTGCTTTGGCCGTGCCGCCATGTTCAAGAAGTGCTCACTTCGCGCTTCATCATGTGAGGCAGGGCGAAGTGCTGCTTGAAACACTACCCGCTAAACCGCTTGTTCAGGTTTTATCCACAGGCCTGTCCACCGCTGCGGTGGCACTTGTGGATGACTCTGGTGCAACGCGCTTGCTGGGGTGCATGATCCCGAAACGCCATGCCCGTCGTGCCGTCACTCGCAACTTGCTCAAACGCCAGGCGCGGGCCGCCGCACAGCGTCATGCGCATGGCCTGGCGCCTGGGCTGTGGTTGGTGCGGCTGCGCGCACCGTTCGCACGCCAGCGCTATGTTTCGGCCGCTTCGCCGGCATTGCGCGACGCCGCACGCAATGAGCTGGAACGCTTGTTTAGCCAGGTGTGCAGTTGATGCGCAACGGCCGGCGTGGCCTGCATGCGCTGTTGACCATGCCCGGCCGGCTGTTGATCTGTGCCGTGCGCGGCTACCGCTACTTCCTCAAGCCCTGGCTGGGCAACGCTTGCCGCTTCGAACCCACTTGCTCTGCCTACACCTTGCAAGCCTTGGAGCGTCACGGCGCGCTGCGTGGCCTGGCATTGGGTGGCTGGCGCGTCATGCGCTGCCACCCGTACTGCGCGGGCGGCTGCGACCCGGTGCCTGAACACTCTTGTGCCTGGGCCATGCTGCGGCCCGCACGCGACCCCATCGAGAAGAAGAACTCATGAACGATATGCGCCGCACCCTGCTGTGGGTGGTTTTCATCATGTCGCTGGTGTTGCTGTACGACGCCTGGAACAAGCACAACGGTCAGCCCACCTTGTTCGGCTCGCCCGTGAAGCCCGCGGCCAGCGCCTCGGCGCCGGGCGGTGCCGCCTCGGTGGCCGCCGGCGTGCCGGCGCCCGCCAGTGTGGTGCCAGCGGGTTCTGCGCCAGGCAGCGTGCCGGCGGCCACGGGCAGCGCCACACCGCCCACCGCCGCACAGGCGCCCAGCGGCGAAAAGGTGGAAGTCACCACCGATCTGGTCAAGGCCACGTTCGACAGCACCGGCGCCAGCCTGGTGCGGCTGGAGTTGCTCAAGCAGCGCGACCAGAACGACAACACGAAGAACGTGCTGTTGTTCGAACAAAGCCCCAAACGCCTGTACCTGGCGCAAACCGGGCTGGTCACGGCGCAACCTGGCGTGGCGTTGCCCAACCACCTCACGCCGATGAGCCTGACCACCACAGAGCGGGTGCTGAAGGAAGGTGCAGGGCAGTTGCTGGTGCGCTTTGAGTCCGCACCCGTTGAAGGCCGGCGCCTGGCCAAGATCTACACCTTCACGCGAGGCCAGTACACCGTGGGCGTGAAGCATGAATTCACGAACGACTCAACCACTGCGGTCACGCCGCAGCTGTACCTGCAGCTCGCCCGTGACGGCAACCCGCCTGAAGGCGAAAGCTCGCTTTACTTCACCTTCACCGGCCCGGCGGTGTACACCGACGCGCGCAAGTTCCAAAAGGTGGAGTTCAAGGACATCGACAAAAACAAGGCCGACATCGAGCGCAGCGCCGACAACGGCTGGATCGGCATGGTGCAGCACTACTTCGCCTCGGCCTGGTTGTTGCCTGACAAGCAGGCGCGCGAATACCGCACTCAGAAAGTCGCCGACAACCACTACACCATCGCCATGGTCGTGCCGCTGGGCGAGGTGGCGCCTGGGGCCACCAAGTCGCAAGAGGCCACCCTGTTTGCCGGCCCGCAAGAAGAGCACAAGCTGGAGGCCTTGGCCCCCGGGCTGGAGCTGGTGAAGGACTACGGCTGGTTCACCGTTCTGGCCAAGCCGCTGTTCTGGCTGCTGGGCACGCTGCACGGCTTCCTGGGCAATTGGGGCTGGGCCATCGTGGCCTTGGTGGTGCTGCTGAAGATCGCGTTCTACTGGCTCAATGCCAAGGCCTACCAGTCGATGGCCAAGATGAAGGCCATCAACCCCAAGGTGATGGCACTGCGCGAACGCTTCAAAGAAAACCCGCAGCAGATGCAGCAGGAAATGATGCGCATCTACCGCGAAGAAAAGGTCAACCCGCTGGGCGGCTGCCTGCCCATCTTCGTGCAAATGCCGTTCTTCATCGCCCTGTACTGGGTGCTGTTGTCGAGCGTTGAAATGCGCAACGTGCCGTGGGTCGGCTGGATCACTGATCTTTCAACGAAAGACCCGTACTTCATCCTGCCGGTGTTGATGACCGCGTCGACCATGTTCCAGACCTGGCTCAACCCCACGCCGGCCGACCCGATGCAGGCCAAGATGATGTGGTTCATGCCGCTGGCGTTTTCGGTGATGTTTTTCTTCTTTCCCGCCGGCCTGGTGCTGTACTGGTTGACGAACAACATCTTGTCCATCGCGCAGCAGTGGTTCATCAACAAGCGCATGGGTGTGTTGAACATGTAGCAGCCGCTGCGGCTTCGGTCTGGCGCGCTCAAGGTGACTGGCCCGTGGGCCGATAAGCCCAGCAATGCCGGCAGCACACGCCACCGGCCACCGCTTATGCGGGGTTGACCTGGCTGCAGCTGCCACCCAGGCGGGACGTCAAGCTCCTGCCTGGCCCGGGCGGGTGTTGCCGGCTCTTGGCAGCTCACCGCGCGCCGCCCAGGTGGGCAACGCGGCGCTCCCCCCCGCGCCATCTGCCGCGCCGTCCGCCGCGCCGTCCGCCCGCGCCTGGCCCGCTCAACGTCAATCAGTCGGCCGGGTCTGCGCCGCTAGCATCGCCCCATGCTCGCGCGCCACGCCGACCCCATCGTCGCCATCGCCACGGCCAGCGGGCGCGGTGCCGTGGGCATCGTGCGCGTGTCCGGCCGCAACCTGAGTGGCCTGATTGAAGCGCTGTTCGGCCGCAGCCTCGATGCGCGCCACGCCACCTTGCTGCCGCTGCGCGAGGCCGACGGCACCCTCATCGACCAAGGCCTGGCGTTGTACTTCCCCGCCCCGCATTCGTACACCGGCGAAGACGTGCTCGAGCTGCAAGCGCATGGCGGCGCGGTGCTGTTGCAAATGCTGCTGTCGCGCTGCCTGCAAGCCGGCGCCGGCATCGGCCTGCGCCTGGCCGAACCGGGTGAATTCACGCAGCGCGCGTTCCTCAACGACAAGCTCGACCTGGCCCAGGCCGAGGCCGTGGCCGACCTGATCGACGCCAGCACGGCCAGCGCCGTGCGCAGCGCCAGCCGCTCGCTGCAAGGCGAGTTTTCTCGACGGTTAGGTGTGCTGGCGCAAGGCCTGCTGAAGTTGCGCATGCTGGTCGAAGCCACGTTGGACTTTCCCGAAGAAGACATCGACTTTCTCAACGCCGCCGACGCCCGCGGCCAGTTGCACGCGCTGCAAGGCGGCGTGGCCCAGGTGCTGGCCCAGGCACGCCAGGGCGCCTTGTTGCGCGACGGCTTGCGCGTGGTGCTGGCCGGCCAGCCCAACGTGGGCAAGAGCTCGCTGCTCAACGCCCTGGCCGGCGCCGAACTGGCCATCGTCACGCCCATTGCCGGCACCACCCGCGACCGCATCGCGCAAAGCATCCAGATCGACGGTGTGCCGCTGCACCTCACCGACACGGCCGGGCTGCGCTGGCAAGACGGCGCGGCCGACGAGATCGAGCGCATCGGCATCGCGCGCAGTTGGCAAGCCATTGCGCAAGCCGATGTGGTGATCTTCCTGCACGATCTCACCCGGCAAGGCGACGCCGACTATCGCGCGGCCGAGCAGGTCATCGCCCAGCGCCTGCGCGCCCACCTGGCCCCGGGCAGCGAGGCGCTGGATGTCTACAACAAGGCCGA
>JAYUQE010000360.1:0-3424 GCA_043756905.1 Burkholderiales bacterium
GGCGAACGGATGCCCGCGTTCGACGAAAAACAAGTCGGTCGAACAATGCGCCCACAAGGCCTGACCGTTGGACAGCATGAAATTGAACGGGCCGTGACGGGCGATGCGCGGCGTGAGTTCGCGCAGCGTCAAGGTCAGTTCCTGCACGCTCGGCACGCCCGCATGCGATTTGGACAGCTCCTGCATCAGCCAGCAAAAGGCGCGTTCGCTGTCGGTCGCGCCGACCGGGCGAAAGCTCGCGTGGATGCGCGGATGGAAATTCTCCAGGTTGCCATTGTGCGCGAACACCCAGTAGCGTCCCCACAGCTCGCGCACGAAAGGATGACAGTTTTCCAGCGCCACGGCGCCCTGCGTCGCCTTGCGGATGTGCGCGATGACGTTGCGGCTCTTGATCGGGTAGCGGCGGATCAGCTCGGCCACGGGCGAGTCGCAGGCCGGCTGGTGGTCGACGAAATGCCGCAGGCCGGCCCCCTCGAAGAATGCGATGCCCCAGCCGTCGGCGTGATGATCGGTGCGCCCGCCACGCTGGGCGAAGCCGGTGAAGCTGAACGTCACGTCGGTGGGCGTGTTGGCGTTCATGCCGAGCAACTGGCACATGGTCTGGTGCTACTTCAACGGTAGAAATAACTTGAGTACGCCACGCAGCGTGACCAGGTTGCCCGGGTTGCTGGTTTCATTGAGCACGCCGCTCATGCGCCGGATCACGCCCGGGCTGCCGCGGGCGCGCCAGATCAGCAAGTCCGCCAGCCAGGGATGGGCGTTGACGCGGTTGGCGCGCTCATACAAATCGAAACGCGGCTTGAGTGCCAACACCGCGGCCTCGTAGTGCGCTTGCACGGCAGCATCACCTGAATCGTTAAGCAACGCCTGCGCCGCCAGCATGCCGGTTTCCATCGCCTTGCCGATGCCCTCGCCGGTGAAGGCGTAGGTGCTGCCCGCGGCCTCGCCGGTAACGAGCAGGCCCGGCGCGCTGAGCCGTGCACCTTCGAGCGAGCAGCGCAGCGGCGCGCCCTTCAACTCACCCACCCAGCGTCCGTGGGACAGCAGTTCGCGCGCCGGGGCATAGACCTCGCAAAACGCAGTGAACAGCTCGCGCAGGTTCACGTCCTTCATGCCCGCGCCTTCTTCATGGCTGTGCGCCAGGCCGACGCCGATGTTGAACACGCCGCCGGGAGCCGGAAAGATCCAGCCATAGCCGCCGCGCAGCCGCGGGTGCCACACCACTTCGAGCGCCGTGAGCTTGGCCACCATGGCCGCGTTTTCAATGTAGCCGCGCAAGGCCATGCCCGTTGGTGAGCGGCGCCGGCACACCCCGGCGGCGATGAGCGCCGTTGCCGATGCGCCCGTGGCCAGCACGACCCAGCGCGCGCGTTGCTCGATGAGCGCATCGCCGCGCTTGAGCCGCACGCCCACCACCCGGCCACTCGGCGCGTCACCCTCGCGCCGCAGCGCCATGAAGCGCGCCGGCGGCAGCGCCACCGCACCGGCGCGCAAGGCGGCGCGGTACAGGATGTCGTCGAGCACGCGGCGCGGCAACACGGCCACGTCGCCCGGCACATCCACACGCCCGCCGCGCGGGGCGATGCACGCCACGTGGCTGGCAGCCTGCGCCGCGGCCATCACTTCTTCGTACACGCCCAGGCGCTTGAACGCGGCCAGGGCGTCAGGGATCAGTCCGTCGCCGCAGACCTTGTCGCGTGGAAAGGCGTGTTGGTCGACCAGCGCCACGCGCACGCCGGTTTGCGCCAGCGTTTGCGCACAGGCGCTGCCGGCGGGCCCGGCTCCGACCACCAGGACATCGAAAGGGGCGGCGCTTTCCGGGAGCATGCGGGTCGGGGCTGTAGTGGGCGCGGCATTGTAGGAAGCCACCCCCGGCAAGTTGACCGGCGCGCAGCGTCCGGTCGAACGCGCCGAGTTAAAACGGCGCCGCAGGCGTCCGGTTTAACCGCGATTTAGCAGGATTTGACCTTCAACCGCCACCCATGCAGCAACGGCTCGGTATAGCCCGAAGGCTGCACCAGCCCCTTGAACACCAGATCACACGCCGCCTCGTAGGCCATGCTGGTCTTCAAATTCGCGGCCATCGGCGTGTACGCCGCATCGCCCGCGTTCTGCCCATCCACCACCGCGGCCATGCGCTCGAAGGTGGCGCGCACTTGCGCCTCGCTCACCACGCCATGCAGCAGCCAGTTGGCGATGTGCTGGCTGCTGATGCGCAGCGTGGCGCGGTCTTCCATCAGGCCCACGTTGTGGATGTCGGGCACCTTGGAGCAGCCCACGCCCTGATCGACCCAGCGCACCACATAGCCCAGGATGCCCTGGGCGTTGTTATCGAGTTCCTGTTGGCGCTCGGCCTCAGACCAGGTGATCTGTTTCGTTGCTGGCACGGCCAGCAAGTCGTCCAACAACGCTTCGGCTTGCGCGTCGCAATCGCCCTTTTCCAACGACCCTTTTTCCATCTGCTTTTGCAGCCGCGCCACGTCCACCTGGTGGTAGTGCAGCGCATGCAGCGTGGCCGCCGTGGGGCTGGGCACCCAGGCGGTGTTGGCGCCGGCCAGCGGGTGCACGATCTTTTGCTTCAGCATGTCGGCCATCAGGTCGGGCATGGCCCACATGCCCTTGCCGATTTGCGCCTTGCCGCGCAGGCCGCAGGCCAGGCCGATGAGCACGTTGCGCCGCTCGTAGGCGCTGATCCACTTGCTGGCCTTCATCTCGCCCTTGCGGATCATGGCGCCGGCGTGCATGGCGGTGTGCATCTCGTCGCCAGTGCGGTCGAGGAAGCCGGTGTTGATGAAGGCCACGCGCGGCGCCGCGGCGGCGATGCAGGCCTTGAGGTTGACGCTGGTGCGGCGCTCTTCGTCCATGATGCCGAGCTTCACAGTGTTGGCCGGCAGGCCGAGCAGCGCTTCAACGCGGCCGAAGAGTTCGCTGGCAAACGCCACCTCGGCCGGGCCGTGCATCTTGGGCTTGACGATGTACACCGAGCCGGCGCGCGAATTGCCGCGGCGCTTCAGGTCGTGCAGCGCGATGGCGGTGGTGACCACGGCGTCCAGGATGCCTTCGGGAATCTCTTGCGGTGCGTGCGGGTCGCCCCACAGGATGGCCGGGTTGCCCATCAGGTGGCCGACATTGCGGATGAACATCAGCGAGCGCCCGTGCAGCTTGAAGTTGGCACCCGTGGGCGACTTGTAGGCCCGGTCGGGGTTGAGGCCGCGAACAAAGCTGCTGCCGCCCTTGTGAACGGTTTCGGTGAGCGTGCCCTGCACGATGCCCAGCCAGTTGCCGTAGGCCTGCACCTTGTCGGCGGCATCGACCACGGCCACTGAATCTTCCAGGTCGAGGATGGTGGTCAGCGCGGCTTCGAGCACCAGGTCGCTCACACCGGCCGCATCGGCCGCGCCGATGGTGGTGCTGCGGTCGATGC
>JAYUQE010000361.1:0-9501 GCA_043756905.1 Burkholderiales bacterium
CTTGCTCTCGGTGCTGAGCCACGAGATGGGCCATGCCATGGGCCTGGGCCATGCCGGCGGCGGCGTGATGAGCGATGCGCTGCAAGCGGGGCAACGCGCCACGCCCGAGCGTTGGGGCCTGGGCCAAAGCAGCATCGACGATGCGTTGCTGCGTGGCAGGCATGGCGCGGCCACGCCGGCCGAGATGCCGGCCATCGAATGGGCCGCCGTCGGCGACGCCGAGCGCCAGCGCCAGGAGCCGGCGCGGGTGAACGCCAAGGCCACGGCGTGGCAGGAACGCTTCGTCAACAGCCTGGGCCAAAGCGCCGAGCGCAGCAACCCGAATGCGGCGCTGCGGGTGCAGTTGAACGCTTCAAGCAGCGTGGCGGGCAAGCTGAACCGACTCTGACCTCGCACTGCCTCACGCGGCCCACGCCGGCTTGATGCTGGCGCGGGCCGCGTTTCATTTGCTAAGCTCGGGAAATGAACCAACCAGTACAAACATCAACCAGGGTGCCCGACAAAGCGGCCAGCAAGGCGGCTGACAAGGCGGGGGACAAGGCTGGGGACAAGGCGCGGGACAAGGCCGTGGCCAAGTCGCGCACGCGCGGCCGCCCCAAGCTCAGCGCCGAGCGCACCAACGACACCGAGCGCACGCGCACCGACATCATTGCCGTGGCCACCCGCGAGTTCGCCGAGAAAGGCCTGGCCGGCGCGCGCATCGACGTCATCGCCGCAGCCATGCGCACCAGCAAGCGCATGATTTACTACTACTTCGCCAGCAAGGAAGGCCTGTACATCACGGTGCTGGAAGAAGCTTACCGGAGCATGCGCGAGACCGAGGCCGGCCTGCGCCTTGAAGACCTGGCGCCCGAAGCGGCGCTGCGCAAGCTGGTGGCCTTCACGGTGGACTACCAGCTTGCCAACCCCGACTTCACGCGGCTGGTGATGACGGAAAACATCCACCGCGGTGAATACCTGGCGCAGAGCAAGGCGATCCGCCAGCTCAACGTGCCGGCCATCGAAGGCCTGCGCCGGGTTTATGAGCGCGGCCTGGCCGCGGGGTTGTTTCGCAAGGGGCTGGACGCGGTGGACCTGCACATGTCGATCAGCGCGCTGGCGGTGTTCAACGTGGCCAACCGGCACACGTTTTCATTGATCTTCCAACGCGACCTGGAATCAAAGGCCGCGGTCGCCGCGCGGCGCGAGAGTGTGGTTGAAATGGTGGTGCGCTTCGTGCGCAAGTAACTGCGTGCGGCCAGCCAGCCTGTCAGGCCCGCGCAGCCGCCACGGCCGATACGGCGGCGCGCAGCGCGAGCAAGTAGCTGTCCACGCCAAAGCCGCTGATCTGGCCACGCACGATCTCGGCGAACACCGACTTGTGGCGGAACTCCTCGCGCGCGTGGATGTTGCTCATGTGCAGCTCCACCACCGGGCAGGTGAGGATGGCCAGCGCGTCGCGGATGCCGTAGCTGTAATGCGTCCAGGCCCCGGCGTTGATCAGCACGGCGTCTTTGCCTTCGCTGTAGGCCTGGTGAATGCGCTCGCACATCGCGCCTTCGTCATTGGTTTGATAACTCTCCACCTCGGCGCCAAGTTCACGGCCCAGGGCTTGTAGCTGCGCATCGATCTGCGCCAGCGTGATGGTGCCGTACTGCTTGGGGTCGCGCTTGCCGAACATGTTGTGGTTGATGCCGTGCAGCATGAGGATCTTCATATCCGGGTCCTTGGTGGAAAGTGGTCTCTACCGTTATTGGCGACGCATCAAACCAGCGGCACGGTGAGCTGGTCGATCACGGCCCGTGTGCCCGGGCGCACGCCGCGCCACCAGTTGAAGGCCTCGGCAGCCTGTTCCACCAGCATGCCCACGCCGTCGGCCAGGCGCGGCACGCCGCTGGCCTGGGCCAGCTTCAGGAACAGCGTCAGGCCCTTGCCATACAGCAGCTCATAGGCCAGTTGCGTGCCGCTGAACAAGCTGGCGCTGATGGGCGGCAGGCCGCCGCTCAGGCTGCACGAGGTGGCGTTGACGACCAGGTCAAACCGCTCGCCGGCCAGGTCTTCATAGCTGCAACCGGCTACCGGCCCCATGGCCTTGAAATTGGCGGCCAGATCCACCGCCTTGGCCACGGTGCGGTTGGCCAGCACCAGTTGGCTCGGCCGTTGCGCCAAAAAGGGCAGCAAGGCGCCACGCACGGCACCGCCCGCACCCAGCATCAACACCCGCTTGCCTGTCATGGCAAAGCCCAGGTTGTGCTGGATGTCGCTGACCAGGCCCACGCCGTCGAAGTTGTCGGCCACGATCTCGCCGCCCTCGAACTTCAGCGCGTTGGTCGCGCCGGCGAGTTGCGCGCGTTCGAGCTTGCGCGTGGCCAACTCAAAGGCTTGCAACTTGAACGGCATGGTCACGTTCATGCCGCGCCCGCCGGCTTTGATGAAATCGTGCACCGCATCGGCAAAGCCATCGAGCGGGCCCAGCAGGGTGGTGTAGTGCAGGTCTTGCCCGGTGGCCTGGGCAAAGGCGGTGTGGATCAGCGGCGACTTCGAGTGCGAAATCGGGTTGCCGATCACGGCGTATTGGTCGGTCATGTCTTCACAGGCTCTCTGGCTTTCAAGGTGGCTACAGCCGGTTCGGCATACAGCACGCCGTCGGCCACCATGGCTTCGATCTGTTCGTTCGAGTATCCCAGCTTGGCCACAATGCTGCGGTTGTGCTGCCCGAGCAACGGCGCCGGGCCGCTGGGCGAAGTGTCGCATTCCGACAAACGAAACGGCAGGTTGGGCAGCTTGATCTTGCCCAGCAACGGGTGCTCTTGTTCAACCACCATGCCACGCGCCAGGGTCTGCGGGTCGGTCAGCACTTCGTCGATGGTCTGCACCTTGGCGGCGGGCACGCCGGCGGCGTCAAGCGCGGCGCAGCAGGCCGCCACCGAGGCTTGCGCCAGCGTCCATTCACGCACCTTGGCCAAGATGGCCACGCGGTGCGCGTTGCGCCCGGCCTGGTCGTGAAAGCGCGCATCGGCGACATAGGCCGGGCCGCCTATCAGCGCGGCAAAGCGCTTCCAGTTTTCGTCCACCTGCGCGGCAATCACCAGGTGCCCGTCGCGTGCCGGGAACACGCCATACACCGTGCTTTGCGGCAGATCGTGGCCGGTGGGCTGCGGCAACTCGCCGCTGAGCAGGTAGCTTTGCGCGGCGAAGTCGTGCATCGACACCATGCAGTCAACCAACGCGATGTCGATGTGCTGGCCGCGGCCGCTGGCCACGCGCCCGAACAGCGCCGCGCAGATGGCTGAGACACCATGCATGCCGGCATACATGTCGGCAATCGGCATGCGAAACAGCGGCGGCGGCTCACCGGGCGAGCCGATGATCGACATGGCGCCGCTCTTGGCCTCGGCGATCAGGCCAAAGCCGGCGCGCTGCGCGTCGGGGCCGGTGTGGCCGTAGGCCGAGACCAAGCAATACACCAGCCGCGGGTTGCGCGCGGCCAACTCGCTGTAGCCCAGGCCCAGCTTGTTCAACGCGCCGGGGCGGTAGTTCTCGACGAAGACGTCGGCCGAGTCGGTGAGCTTGTGCATCAGTTCCAGGCCGCGCGGGTCTTTGAGGTTGACGCACAGACCCTGCTTGCCCATGTTTTGCTGCATGAAGTAGCCGCTTTGGCCGCCAACGATGGTGGGGCTGGCGCGGCCGGCATCGCCACTGTTCGGGCGCTCGACCTTGATGACCTCGGCGCCCAGCGCGCTCAGGCAGCGCGACATGTGCGGGCCGGCCAGGTAGTGGCTGTAGTCGATGACGCGAACACCAGCGAGTGGCAGGTTTTGTTTCATGCCGGCCTCCTGGGAATCATCAAGCGGTGCTCGCCTGCCTGCACCACCTCATCTCTTTGGTTAATCAGCTCGGAAGGCAGGATCACGATGCCCCAGCCCGGCTTGCTGTTTGATGCGCGTTTGCTGCCCACGCGAAAGCGCACGCGCACCACGTCGCCCAGCTTGATCGGCGCCACGAAGCGCCATTCCCAGCCGAGCGACATGCCGGGAACGAAACGCATCGCGGCGGTGGTTTTCAGGCCGTCGGCGATGCCCAGGCCGAACAGGCCGTGCGCCACGCGGGTGCCGAAGGGCGTGGTGCGGGCGTAGGCTTCATCGGTGTGCACGGGCGTGTGGTCGCCGGTCAGGTCGGCATAGGCCATGACGCGGGCTTCAGTCACCTCATACGTTGCACTGGTGCATTCCTCGCCCACCACGGCGTCGTCCCAGTAGTTGTCTTGCATGCTCATTGAAAGGCCCTCGGGTCGATGGCCAGCGCCTGCGCCACGGCACCCGGGCTGGCCTGCATGAGTTCAACCGCCAGGCCATCAGGCAGGCGCAGCCAGTTGCGGCCCTGGGGCAGGGCGGTGACGCCGAACTCTTCGGCCGCAGCCAGCGCGGCTTCCAGGTCTTCGCACATCACGCCCAGGTGGGCCAGGCGGCCTTCGGGGCCGGCGAAATCGGGCTGGGCGATGAATTGCATGCCGCCCAGCGTCCAGCATTGGCTGGGTGCTTCGGGCGTGCCGTGCAGGTCGCGCAGCGTCATGCCCAGCACGTCATGAAAAACTTGATGTCCAAGTGGATGTCCTTGACCCAGAACGCCACGTGTTCGAGATAAGCCTTGCTTGCCATGCTCATTGCTCCTTGCCTTGTTGCATCCGGTATTCAATACCCTTGATCGCGGCCACCAGGGCCTGGTTCACCGGGGTGGCCACGCCCAGGCGATGGCCTTCGCGCACGACGGCGCCGTTGATGTAGTCGACTTCGGTGAGCGAGCCCTTCTCAAGGCTTTGCAGCATCGAGGCCATGAAGTCCGGGCCCAGGCCGGCGCGCGCCAGTTCCCAGGGCTGGTGCGGGTCGTTCATGCTCAATGTCACGCCCTTGGCGCGGGCCACCGCCATGGCTTCGGCCACCGCGGCCAAGGCGCAAGCCTGCACTTCGGGCACGGCATACAGGCAGCCATAGGCCAGGCCGGTGATGCCGCTCAAGGCACCCGTGGCCACGTTGACCAGCAGCTTGTCCCACATCGCGCCCTGGATGTCTGTACTCACCGTGGTGGCCAGACCACCGCGTTCGAATTCTGCGGCAATGGCCAGCGCGCGCTCGCTGATGCCACCTTGCAACTCGCCGATCAGCGTGCGCTTGCCCTTTGTGCCCACGGCCACCCGACCGGGCGCCTGGAACACACCGCCCACATAGGTCTTGCTCGTCAGCACGCGCTCGCGGCCGACTGCAGCGGCCAACACATCTTCATGCCCCAGGCCGTTTTGCAGCGACATCACCATCGTGTGCGGCCCGATCACCGCGCCGGCGCCGGCGATCGCCGCTGCGGTGTCGAACGATTTCACCAGCACGATCAGCAGCTCAGTGGGTTGCAAGCCGCGGCAACCGGTGGCGGCAGCCACGCGCACGCGCCGCACTTGCTCGCCTTCGATCAGCGTCAAGCCATCGCGCCGTATGGCTTCAACGTGCGCCGCCGAGCGGTGCACCAGCGTCACCTGCGAACCACCCTCGGCCAGGCAGCCGCCGATGGCGCAGCCCAGCGAACCGGCACCCAGGACACAAACTTTCAACCCCTTCTCGTTCAGCGCAAGGTTGAACGATAGACGGGGACGATGCCGCCGCCGCCGGCGCTCCAGGCGCGGCTGAACAGGCGATTGACGTTACGGGTTTTCACTGATTTACGAACTAACCAGTTCGTACATTATTGCGGCCGCTGCTTGTCACCCTACCCTTCACGCAGCCAGGAGACCGCCATGGAACGTGTCATCAACGCTTACTGCCGCATGCTGGAATGGGCCATCGTGCTGGCGCTGGGCGTGATGGTGGTGCTGGTGTTCGGCAACGTGGTGCTGCGCTACGGCTTCAATTCGGGCATCACGGTGAGCGAAGAACTCTCGCGCTGGCTGTTTGTGTGGATGACCTTCCTGGGCGCCATCGTGGCACTCAAAGAGCACGGCCACCTGGGCTCGGACATGCTGGTCAGCCGCCTGAAGCCGGCCGGCAAGAAGGTCTGCCTGGTCATCGGCCAGGTGCTGATGCTGTATGCCACCTGGCTTGTGCTGCAGGGCAGCTGGCAGCAGTCGGTCATCAACCTTGATGTCGAAGCGCCCGTCACCGGCTTTTCCATGGCCATCGTCTACGGCTCGGGCGTGGTGTTTGCCGCGTCCACGCTGGTGCTGCTGGGGCGCGAATTGTTCCGAACGTTAACCGGTCAGATGCGGGACAGCGAATTGGTGATGGTGCAAGAAAGCGAAGACCTGGCGCAGGTGGAAGCGCTGCATCTGGGTGATGCACCCGCTGCCCCTGCCGCCGAGCCCACCACGCCGCGCAAGCCCTGAAAGGTGAACACACCATGACCGTCTTCATCTTCCTGGGCTCACTGCTGGCCGTGATGGCGCTGGGCGTGCCCATCGCCTATGCGCTGCTGCTTTCCGGCGTGGCGCTGATGTGGCACCTGAACATGTTCGATGCGCAAATATTGGCCCAAAACGTGATCAACGGCGCTGACAGTTTCCCCCTGCTGGCCGTGCCGTTCTTCATGTTGGCCGGCGAGATCATGAACGTGGGTGGCCTGTCCAAACGAATCGTTAACCTGGCACTCACCCTGGTGGGCCACCGCCGAGGTGGCCTGGGTTTTGTGGCCATCCTGGCGGCGTGCATGTTGGCCGCGTTATCAGGCTCGGCGGTGGCCGACACCGCCGCGCTGGCCGCGCTGCTGCTGCCCATGATGGTCAAGGCCGGGCATGACAAGGCGCGCGCCGGTGGGCTCATTGCCTCGGCCGGCATCATCGCGCCGGTGATCCCGCCTTCCATCGGCTTCGTCATCTTCGGCGTGGCCGCCAACGTGTCGATCAGCAAGCTGTTCCTGGCCGGCATCGTGCCGGGCTTGCTGATGGGCGTGTCCATCGCCGTGGCCTGGTGGTGGGTGGCCAAGCGCGAAGACATCACGCCGCCGCCCAAGGCCACGGGCGCCGAACGCCTGAAGGCGCTGAAGGAATCCACCTGGGCGCTGTTCCTGCCGGTCATCGTGCTCGTGGGCTTGAAGATGGGTGTGTTCACGCCCACCGAGGCCGCGGTGGTGGCGGCGGTGTATGCCCTGTTTGTGTCCACCGTCGTCTACCGCGAACTCGGGGTGCATCAGTTGCACGCAGTCTTCTTGAGCGCGGCCAAGACCACGGCGGTGATCATGTTCCTGGTGGCCGCGGCCATGGTCAGCGCCTGGCTCATCACCGTGGCCGACATCCCGGCCAAGATGATCGTGCTGCTCGAACCCTTCATGGGCAACCAGACGCTGCTGCTGATCGCCATCATGGTGTTGGTGATGCTGGTGGGTACGGCGATGGACATGACCCCCACCATCCTGATCATGACGCCGGTGCTGATGCCGGTGGTCAAGGCCGCGGGCATCGACCCGGTGTACTTCGGCGTGCTGTTCATCATGAACTGCGCTATCGGCCTGATCACCCCACCCGTGGGCACCGTGCTCAATGTGGTGGCCGGCGTGGGCAAGATGAAGATGGACGAAGTCACCCGCGGCGTCATCCCTTTCATGATTGCCGAGTTCACCGTGATGTTCCTGATGGTGCTCTTCCCCTGGCTCGTCACCGCGCCGGCCAGGTGGTTTGCGAATTGATCCGGTCGCTCAGGGATTGCCCAAGGCCTGTCATCGCCGCGCCGCGCCATTCGTTGAGCCAACTCGGCTGTGCCGATTGATTTGATTAGCCCCGAAGTCAAGCCGACTTCATTTTCTGGAGACTTGCATGTTGAAACTCACCCGCCGCGCCGTGGCCCTTTCCGTGGCCACCCTGGCCACCCTGTCTTCCTTTGGCGCCGCCCAGGCCCAGGAACTGGCCTTCAAGCTCGCCTTGCAAAACCCCAAGGGCCACCCCCTGGAGCAAGGCGCCACCAAGTTTGCTGAACTGGTGGCCGCGCGCTCGGGCGGCAAGATGAAGGTCAACGTCTTCCCCGGCGGCACGCTGGGTGGTGACGCGGCCAACGTCTCGGCGCTGCAAGGCGGCACCGTTGAAATGGTGTTGCTCAATTCGGGCATCCTGGCTTCGCAAGTGAAGGACTTTGAAGTCTTCGACTTCCCCTTTATGTTCGCCAACGCCATGGAAGCCGACGCCGTGGTCGATGGCCCTTTCGGCCAAAAGATGCACGCCAAGCTGGCTGAGAAGGGCATCGTCGGCCTGGCCTACTTCGAGCTGGGCTTTCGCAACATCACCAACAGCAAGCGCCCCTTGAACACGGTGGAAGACATTGCCGGCCTGAAGCTGCGCGTGATTCCGAACGCCATCAATGTGGATTGGGTCAAGGCCGTTGGCGCCAACCCCACGCCCATGGCCTTCCCCGAGGTGTATGCGGGGCTGGAGCAAAAAGCCATCGACGGGCAAGAGAACCCGTTCAGCGTAATCCTGGCAAACAAGTTCTATGAAGTGCAGAAGTTCCTGGCCGTCACCAACCACCAGTACAACCCGCAGTCGCTGATCTTCAGCAAGAAGGTGTTCGACACCCTCAGTGCCGACCAGAAAAAGATCCTGGTTGACGCCGCCGTTGAAGCCGGCAAGTTCGAGCGCCAGGTCAACCGCGACGCCGCGGCCAGCCAGCTCGACGGGCTGAAGAAGGCCGGCATGGCGGTGACCGAGTTCTCCGCCGCCGAACAAGCCAGGCTGCGCGACAAGTTCAAGCCCGTGATCGACAAGCACGGCGCCGCCATTGCCGCCACCGTGACCGAGCTGCAAGCCGAACTGGCCAAGGCGCGCAAGTAATCTGGTGTGGTGTTGCACGCTAAGCGCGACATAAAACCGCGTCTTTGCGCCCTTGGCGTCGTTGCAAATCCTCGCGATGCCGCCGGGCATCGCTGTGGTTTGCGCCTAGCCACAGACGCAAATCCATCGGTTTTCTTAAGTCACGCCTAGCATGCAACACCACACTAGAAACGGAATGAGGCGGGTCATGAGCGAAGCAGTGGACGCCCGCGCCGCACTGAGCAAACCGCACGCTGCACAGGCGCCGGCCTCGGGCAAAGCGCTGGTCGGCCTGATCGGCTCGGGCATCCAGCGTTCGCTTACCCCGGCCATGCAGGAAGAAGAGGCGCGCGCGCAAGGGCTGCGCCTGCACTATCAACTGATCGACCTGGAGCGCACGGCGCAAGGCGCGCAGGCGCTGCCGGGTTTGATCGAGGCCGCCCGCACCATGGGCTTTGCCGGCCTGAACATCACCTACCCGTGCAAGCAGGCGGTGATCCCCTTGCTTGATGATTTGTCTGACGAAGCGCGCGCCATGGGCGCCGTGAACACCGTGGTGTTCAAGGACGGCAAGGCCACCGGCCACAACACCGACGGTTCAGGCTGGGCCTGGGGTTTCAAGCGCGCCTTGCCGCAGGCCAAGCTGGCGCGCGTGGTGCTGCTGGGTGCTGGCGGCGCGGGCTCGGCCATCGCGCACGCGGTGCTGCGCTTGGGCGCCGGGCACCTGGCCATCGTCGACCGTGAAA
>JAYUQE010000362.1:0-9488 GCA_043756905.1 Burkholderiales bacterium
AAGCGTACGCGTGTGCAGCCTGGAAGACGTGGCAACCTTGTCGCCCCAAGACTTTGATGCCTGCGCGGTGGTGGTGGTGGCCACCATCCAGAGCTTTCGTGTTGAAGACACTGACCAGCGCAATGTGTATGCCTTCAGTGAAGCCCTCGAGCCGCACTTTCGCGGCTTGCCGGCTAACGTTTCAAATGCCCTGCGCGATTTGCCGAATGCCTGCGTCACGGCCGAAGAAGCGGCCAGCGCCAAGGTCGGGCGAAAGATGCTGGGCCGCTTTGTGGGCCAGCCGCGCTGGAGCCTGGCCAACTGGCTGGCGCTGCGCCAGCCCTACGTGATCGTTGATGAAGCGCATAACACCAAGACCGAGCGCAGCTTCGAGGCACTCAAGCGCCTGAACCCGGCGTTGATTCTTGAACTCACCGCCACGCCGGTGCCCAAGCGCACGAATGTGTTGCTCAGCGTCTCGGCGCAAGAGCTCCAGGCCGAGGCGATGATCAAGATGCCCATTGCGCTGATCGAGCACTTGCGCGGCTGGCAAGCGGCGGTGTTCGACGCGGTGCAGAACCAGAGCCTGCTTGAAGCCGAAGCACAGCAAGAGGAAGTGGCAACAGGCGCTTACATCCGCCCCATCGTGCTGCTGCAAGCGCAAAACAGCACCGAGCCGGTGAACGTGGACGTGCTGCGCGCGCACCTGGTTGACGAGCTGCACATCCCGGTTGAACAGGTGAAGGTGGCCACCGGCACGCTGCGTGAACTGGACGGGTTGGAATTGGCCAGCCGCGCTTGCCCGGTGCGTTTCATCATCACCGTGCAGGCCTTGCGCGAGGGCTGGGACTGCCCCTTCGCCTACATCCTGTGCTCGGTACAAAACATCCGCTCGGCCACGGCGGTGGAACAGTTGCTCGGCCGCGTGCTGCGCATGCCCTACGCCACGCGGCGCAGCCGGCCGGCGCTGAACAAGGCTTACGCGCACGTCACAGAAACCGAAACCGGCCAGGCTGCGAATGCGCTGGCCGACAGGTTGATCGACGGCATGGGCTTCGACCCATTGGACATGGCGTCGATGATTGCGCCACAACTGCCGCTGGACTTTGCGCGCGACGATGGGCCGCTGTTTGCCACCGCCCCGAATGCACTCGTGCTGCCACCTTTGATGGTGGAGTTGCCCGCCGGCAAGGCGCTGCCACAAGCTGTGGCCGAGGCCGTGGCGCAAGGTGCCGCCTCGCTCAGCACCGATGGCGAACGCCAACGCATTCAGGTGCGCGGCACGGTGAGCGAGGCGATGGCCAGCGAGTTGACCGCCGCGCAGCGCGGCAAACAGCGCGAGCAGGTGGCGCAAAACATTGAACGCCACAACGCGCTGGTGGCCGCGGCACTGGCGCCCTGCCATCGCGGCGAACGCTTCGCGTCGGTGCCGCGCCTGTGCTACCGGGTGGGCAGCGCGCAAGGCGAGCTGCAATTGCTGGAACGTGAGGCCGTGACCAGCGAGGCCGAGCTGAACCTGCTGGCGCAGCCAGTGGTGCTGCCGGGCTTCCAGATGGCCGAGCAGGGCACGCAGTGGGAGGTGTACCTCGACGGCCAGCGCCTGCGCGTTGGCCGCGGTGATGCCGCGCAACTGCCGCTGGACGGCGTGCGTTCCAGCATCAGCGAAGAAGACCTGGCGCGCTGGCTGGCCGATGAACTGCAACATCCCACGCATAACGCCGCGGTGGATGTGACGCCGGCCCACCTGCGCGCCTTTGTGCTGGCCACCCTGCGCTACCTGGTGCATGAGCAGCGCATTCCCCTCGAACAATTGGCGCGCCAGCAGTACCCGCTGGTGCAGCGCCTGGCGGCGCGCATTGCCGAATTGCGCGATCAATCAACCTGCGCCGCGTTCACGCAACTGGTGCTGGATGGTGGCTGGGCCATCGAGGCCAGCGCCGAGCGCACCTTCAAGTTCGACCCCGCCTGCTATCCCGTGTCGGCGAACAAGTGCTACCGCGGCAAATGGCGCTTCAACAAGCACTTCTACCCGGTGCTGCACGATCTTGAAGACGGCGGCGAAGAGATGCGCTGCTCGGTGGCCATCGACGGCAATGCGCAGGTGGCGCGCTGGGTGCGCAACATCGACTCCGACCCCTTGGCGGGCTTCTGGCTGCCCATTTCAAGCGGCCGCTTTTATCCTGACTTCGTGTGTGAGTTGCGCGACGGGCGTTTGCTCGTTGTCGAATACAAAGGCGAGCATTTGCGCGGCGTGCCCAAGGAAATTGAAAAAGGCCAGGTCGGCCGGGTCTGGGCCGAGCGCAGCCAGGGGCGCTGCCTGTTTGCGCTGGTGTTCAAGCAGGAAAGGGGTTTGAACGTGGCGCAGCAGCTTGACGCTGCGTTGCGCTGACTCGGCCGCGCTCACATGCCGAGCGCGCGGCCCTTGACAGCCTGCATCAACGCCGCCGCGCGCGCCTGGCCACACCCAGCAAGCCCAGCAGCCCCAAGCCCATGAGCGCCGTGGTCGATGGCTCGGGAATCGCCGGCGGCACACCGCCGCCGCCCACGTCGCCCGAAACATCCGAGCTGGCAATCACGATGTTGTCGAACGCCGCGTAACCCGCCATGCCGGCGCCGGCGCGCAGGTCGAACACCATCGTCACGCGGCCGTTGGTGTTGCCCACGGTTGAAAGCGCGGAGGTGCGGTTGTCCCACCCCAGCGTGGTGGTGCTGGCGATGACGTTGCCCGTCATGGCCGCTGCCGACAATTGCGTGCCCGGGCTGGCCAGATTGAAGGTGCCGGTGGGCGTGTCGTACAGGCGCAAGTCGAAGATCGGCGTTTGGCCGGCAAAGCCGAACGGGCCACCACAAAGGGGGCAGGCCACGGGGCCCATGCCGGCAAAGTCCATCATCACGTTCACGAAGCTCAGGCTACCGACGTTGAAGGTGAGCGAGAGCAGGTCGTTCTGCACCGCTGACAGCATGCCCAGCGTGTAGGCGCCACCGGTGCCCGCGGGGTCGCTGTAGTTCGGGTTGCCGGCGAGCTTGATGGTTTCGACCGTAAAGGTCTGCTGGAAGGCCGAGCCGTACAGCGAGTTGACCTGCGCAAAGCTGATCTGCGTGCCGTTGCCGCTTTGGTCCGTCCAGGCCACGGGCGCGTTGAAGTCGTTCTGATAGACGATGGTGGCGGCCTGGGTTGGCTGGGCGAGGCCGCCCAGCAGCGCGGCCAGCGCGATGGCGGTGGAAATGAGCTTCATGGTTGATTGCCTTTCTGGCCGTTGCGGCCATGCGTTTCGGGGGAGGTGCCGGATTCATACTGGGCGCCGACCGTTAGGCAGGCGCTAGCGGGCGGCTTGCGTTGCCCCCAACGAATCGGGGGGTGGGTTGGCTGGTTGGTCATGGCGGCCAACGTTGCGAGTTCGGGTGCGCCACTGGCTTCACTTCGCCGGTGTGAGATCGTGGTCGAAGCCATCGGGCACCCAACCATCGCCCTTGCGGAACAGGCGCACGCCGCCGCTGCCGTCGTTCTTGATCACGTAGCGGAAGGGTTCGCAGCCCGCCAGCGGCGGGGTCACGGTGATGGTGGTGGTTTCAGCGCTGCGCTGCACTTCGGCCGGCAAGTCGCTGGCGCTGATGCACAGGTCGCCGCGGCCCGACGTGATCATGCGAAACGTCGCCTTGCCGTCTTTCTCTTCAATCTTGACGGTCGAGGTGCGAAAGCGCTCCTTGCTGTACTGGCCGCTGACCGGGTCCTTCATGTAGGACTTGTAGTTCCAGGCCTGCACCTGCGCTTGCGCCAGGCCGGGGCCGGCCGTGGCGGCCAGCATGGCGCTGATGAGGCCGATGCGGCGCAGGGCCGCGAAGGAGTTGGATCGTGTGGGCATGACGTTCCTTTCAGTGAATGAACCGAGTGGTCGGTGGGGTGGCAAGGGCTCCCTGGGTCGCGCGTTGACAGCGTGAATCTCGTGTTGGTGCATCAGTCGCTGACCTCGGTGCCGATCCTCAACAGGCGGCTGAGGTCGAGGTGGATAAAAGGTTTGAAGACGGTCTTGAAGACGGGCTCGAAGCCGGTGTCACTGTCGCTGGCCATGGGCTGTGCCGCACCTTCGACGCGGCAGTAGCAGCGCTCGCTGGCGCTGGCTTCGAAGGTTTCGCCATTGGCCGGGTCTTTCAGTTGCACCGTGCCGCCACCGCCAAAACGCAAGCTGTTCAAGATGCGCGTCAGATCAGGCAGGCGGGCCACGAACTCAGCGCGCGCCGCCGCGGCCACAAACACGGTGGCCACGTCGTCGTGGCGCACCGCAACCACGCTGGCGCGGCCTTGGAACACGTTGCTGCCGTAGTCGAAGGCCGCATGCGCCACCTGTGGGCCCTGGCCTTGCACCCTGAGCATGCGCACGTTGTGCAGGCCAGGTTCGGTGGCGGCGTAGTGCTGCTGCAACCATTGAGTCAAGTCATGGCGCGCCGGCACGCTGCGCGCCCGCACCAGGGCCGCAGCGGTGCCTCCCGGCTCGCTCACTGCAATCTCACCCGCGCCGTTGGCCAGGACCTGCCAGGCCTGCGGCTTGTGCAGGGTGAAGCCCGCCGGGTCACGGTGCTCGGCCCAGCCCAGCGGCGCGGCGGGTTCAGCCAAGGCGCCGGGTGCCCACATTGCTGCACCCATCGCCCAGACCAGGCTTGCCCAAGGGGGGCATGGTTTGGCGCCGCCCATCATGGCGCGATCGCCGCGATGCCCAGGGTGCTGAACAGGGCATTGGCCGCTGGCTGGTTCAGACGGATCGTGCTGCGCGTGATGTTGGACACCGTGCGATAGCCGTAGTAAACGGCGCCACCGTGCTCGACGAAGACGCGATCGAAGTTCAGGCGTTGCACCAGCACAGGCAGGTTGTTGAAGGTCATCACACGGGCGTCGCCCAGGGTCTGGATCGCGTAGCTGCCAGTGCCGATCTGGTTGCAACTGCGCGTGCCGCCGCTCGAGGTGCGAACAAGGCAGCTGTAGTACTTGACCGCATTGCCGCCGGCGAACGCCACGCGCAGGTTGGCAGCAGTGGTGAAGAAGGTGCCCGTGCCGGCCGGGCGCGTGGCACCGTCGGACACACTGCCCAGCGATACGGTGCTGGCAGACCACCAGGTGTTGGGGTTCAGGCTGGAGCCAATGGGACCGCTTTGCGTGGGCACGGTGCAGGGCGAGCCTGGGTTGCGGTTGGCCAACTCATCGAGCGTGCCCACTCCAAGAATGTCGATGTTGACTGAATCGACGTAGGCCAGGAAGCAGGCCAAGTTGCCGTTGCTGCTCGCATCGCCACCGGCCGCGGCAGCGGGACCCCAGGTGCCGACCGCGTTCGTCACGTCGTAGGCGTAGGCGTTCTCGGTGGGAGTGGTCTGCTGGTAGACCAACTGCGAGCCCGCCGGGAAGGTGGCATTGCCGAGCACGCCGAGGTCGGCCGGTCCCCAACTCGAATAGGCCACGCCACTGTCCTCGCCGGCAAAGGTGCGGATCTTGGTGCTGATCACGCTGCTCAAGGTCTGGCCGGAGATGTCAACGCCGGTGCGGATGCTGACGCCCTTTTCGTAGCCGTCGCAATAGTCGTAGGTGCCGCGCCCCTGCGCGTCGCGCGGCGTCTGCGTGCTGCGATGCCCGAACGGGCAGGTGCGCCAGGCACCGCCGCTCCAGTATGTATCGGCCTGGCGCGCTTGCAGCGTGCCCAGGCCCCAGGTGCTGACCACGCCGCCCGTGCTCTTGCGGTGAATGTCGTAGAAGCGCACCAGCCCGGCCGCGTCGGGCGTGTTGTCGGCCGTGTTGGCGGCCGGCGCGCGATAACTCCAGTTGTTCGCGTCGGTGTACGTCAAGGCGCGCAGTGCCGCAGTGTCGCCGGGCGCTGCCGCAGCGGGCGCCAGCGCCAACTTGGCGGCGGCCACGGCGGTCAAGGCAGCCGCCGCGTCGAGCGCCGGCTGCGTGGCCACCAGTTCGATCGCTGAGGCCGCCAGTGCGGCCTGCACATCGGCCGCGGTATTGACCGCCGGGTCGGCCACGGTGGCCGCCAGCGCGGGCAGCGCGGCACGCAGGGCATCGGCGACGGCCTGGTCGACGTCGGCCTGCGTCACGCGGGCTCCGCTGACATCGGTCTGCCCGAATTGCTGCGCCATCACCGCGGCCAGCGCAATCTGCGTGCGCACCGCCAAGCGCGCAAGCAACGCGGCCTGCTGTGAGCCGGCGTTGCTTGCGCCGTAATCCGCCAGCGGCGACAGGCTCATGCCGCCTTGCGACTGAACCGTGGCTGCGGCTGCGGTGGCGTTGGCGCCGGTGGCCTGCATCTGGCCCAGCACCATCGTCGTCAACGGGCTGACGAAGACGCTGTGCGCGGCGGTGTTGCCGGAGGCCGGCGCCTTGAAGGTGAGTGCCGCACCAACCGGCGCAGCGCTGGCCTGATCCACCGCAGTGGCCGGCACAGTCAGCACCACCGCGTGGCGGCCGGCATCGGCCGCCGCGACATCGAGCGTGAAGCTGCCACTGGCGCCGGTAGCTGCGGACAGCGGCTCACCGCTGTCGCAGCCGCCGTTGTCGTTGAGGTCATAGCAGGCAGTCGCGCCCTGCAGCGGGCCGGCGGCCACGCCGCTGATGGTCACGGGCGCGGGCGGTGGCGGTGGCGGGGGCGGCGAGTCTGCCACCGGCGAGTCGGCGGGCGTGCTGCTGCCGCCGCAGCCCGGCAACATGACAGCCAGCGCCGCGGCACTGGCCAACACGGCGGCGAAGTGAACGAAGCTTGGCGGGCGGCCGAGTGGCAAGTGGCTATGCGCAATGCCGGCAGGCCGCGCGGCGCCAGGCGGCCGTGGCAGGGTGGCTGCGTCCTGGCCAGGTTTGAAAGCGTGCGCCATGGTGATCCTCCGGGTGCCAACAAGGCCCACGAAAGGGCCCATGGCAGGAAGGATCGGCGCTGGCCGTTAGGCCAACGCTAGCGGGCCGCGGCGGCAACCGTTAGCGGTTTCTAGGGAAATACCCGCGGTTTCGATCTGCCTCGCGGTTCCCAGCCGAAGGGGTCGCGGCGGCTGGCGGGCCTCAGAGGGTGAGAGTTTTTCGAGCGTGACCGAGCAGCACGCCAGAAGGCGTCCGATCTAGGCGCAAAGCGCAGCCATAGCCTGTGCTATGGCGAGCTTTGCAACGACGAGCGAGCGTCTTCTGGCGTGATGAGCGGGCATGATTGAAAGACTCTCACCCTCTCAGGCGCGCGCTGGCGCAGTTAACGCCAATGCCACCGCATCGTGCAGCGACAGGGCTTCACCCTCGCGCCACAGCGTGGCCAGGCGCGCCGCGGGGATCTGGCACAGCACCAGGCGGCGCAGGCGCAGCACGTCACGCTGGTCTTTGGCGGTGATCGCGCCAAAGCCCTGCTGCCAGAACGCTGCGGCAAAGGCCATCAGCCGTGCGGCCGGTTCAGGGGCGCGTTGGTGGGCCAGCGCGCGCGGCAGGTTCCACAAGCCGAATGCCAGGTCGTACGACGCCATGCTGCCCCAGGCGGCGTGGATGCAGGCCTGGTAGTCGCACACCGCGCGCGGCCAATCGCGCAAACCACTGCGGGCGTTGCCGCTCACATTCAGGGCCTGGCTCAAGCGGCGCCAGTCTTGCTGCACCCGGGCGCTGGCCACCACCGACTCCAGGCGCTGCAGGCATTCTTCATGGCGGCCCGCGTTTTGCGCGCACACCGCCAGGTTGTAGCGGCCGCTGTTGATGGCATGTTCATTGCCCGTTTGTTGCCACCAATCCAGGGCCTGGGCGTGCAGGGTCGCCGCGCGCGGGTAGTCACGGTATTGCACGTTGGTGACGAAGGCGCGCAGCGCCAGCAGGCTGGCTCTCAAGAAAATGTGGCTCTGCCACGTTCCTTGATCCCCTTTCAGGCCGGTTTCGCCATGGTCGCGCGCCAACTTGTCGGCTTCGGCCAGCAGCGGCTCCACCTCTTCGGCCCGGCGGTGGCTGCGCCAGCGCACGCGGGCCAGCGCATGCAGCGCGCGCGCCCGCTGCAAAGACGGCTCAGCCTGGCCTTGCACGCCCAACTCGGCATGGTGCAGCGCGGCCGCCCCTTGGCCGGCGCTGAACAACATCGGCGCGAGCAGGCTGTGGCCGCGCGCTTGCAGCGCTGCATCGGTGCAGCGCAAGACGGCCGCCTGCGCCAGGGCCAGGCCTTGCGCGGGCAGTTCGGTGTCCTCCAGGCAGCGGCCCAGGGCATGCAGCAGCTCGATGGCGTCGCCGGGCGCGTCGTCAGCCACGGCGCTGGCCAAGGCTGCCAGCAGGTTCGGCATTTCGGCTTGCAGGGCCGGCAGCGGCGGCGTGGCAGGAAGTTCGCGCGCCCATTGCCAAGCCCAGCCGCGCAGCCGGGCACGCCATTGGTGGGCCTGTGCATCGCTGAGCCCGGCGGCGGCGAATTCGCGGATCGGCTGGTACAGCGCAAAGCGCAGCTCTTGAGGAAATGTGGCTTCGCCACTTTCCTCAATCCCCGTGGGCGACGGCCGGCCCCAGCCGGCCTTGGGGGGCTCATCAGCGCCAACCTGGCGGTGCACCAGCGAATGGGCCACCAGGTCATCGAGCAGCAACGGCGTGTCGAACGCTTCAGCCTGCGTCAACGACGCCGCCGCGGCCGGCGAAAAGCCGCCGGCAAAGACCGTCAGCGCGGCCAGCAAGTCGGCTTGCGCGGGGTCGAGTTGCGCCACGCTCCAGGCGATGGCACGCTGCATCGAGGCATGGCGCAGTTCCACCGCGTGGCGCGCACCGCTGCGCTGCAAGAGATCAAGGTGCGGCGTGCCGGGGCCGCGCAGGCGCGCCAGCATGTCGGCCGGGGCGATGCTGCGCACCCGGCAGGCGGCCAGTTCGATGGCCAGGGGCATGCCTTCGAGCGTCCGCACCAGTTCCACCACGGCGCCGAGGTTGCGCGCGCCGAGGTGGAAGTCGGCCCGCACGGCGCGCGCAGCGGCCACGAACAAGGCCACCGCCGGGTTGGCCGCCGCCGTGGCCAGCGGCGCATCGGGCGCCGGCAGCGTCAGTGTGTCGAGCGCAAACTCGTGTTCGCCCACCAAGCCCAGCGCGCGCCGCGAAGTCACCAGCAAGTGCAGGCGCGGCAGCGCGGCCGACAGCTCGGCCACCAGGTCTTCAGCCTGGCCGACGAGTTGCTCGAAGTTGTCCAGCACCAGCAGCGCGCGCCGGCTCGACAACGCGGTGCCCAGTGCGGCCAGCGGCGTTGCCGCGCCGGGCGCGATCTGCAAGGCGCCGAGCACGGCGTCCAAGGCTTGTGCCTTGGTGGTGCAAGGCGCCAGCGGCACAAAGGTCAGCAAGTCGAAGGCTTCGAAGGGGTCGGACGCCGGCAGCGGCCAGACCGTGGGCGCGCGCAGCGAATGCGCCACTTCCACCGCCAGGCGCGTCTTGCCCGCGCCGCCGGGGCCGACCACGGTGACGAGCCGCTGCTCTAACACCAGGGTGCGCAGGCGCGCGCCTTGTTCGTCGGCGCCGAACATGCGCGTGAGGTAGTGCGGCAGCGCCACGC
>JAYUQE010000363.1:0-9454 GCA_043756905.1 Burkholderiales bacterium
ACCTCGCCGGCCACCCGGCCGCCGCGCAGCACGGTGCAGTGGTGGCACAGGGTACGAATCTCGTCGAGCTTGTGGCTGATGTACAGGATGCTGCAGCCCTGCCCGGCCAGCCGGCGCAGCGTGACGAAGAGCTTGTCCACCGCCTGCGGCGTGAGCACCGAGGTGGGCTCGTCGAGGATCAGCAACTGCGGGTCGGTGAGCAGCGCGCGCACGATCTCCACGCGCTGGCGTTCGCCCACGCTGAGGGTGTGCACCGGGCGCTGCGGGTCCACCTCCAGGCCATAGGTGCCGGCCACTTTGGTGATGCGCGCACTGACCTGCGCCAGCGTGAGCGCTTTGCCCAGCCCCAGCCAGACGTTCTGCGCCGCGGTGAGCGTGTCGAACAGGCTGAAGTGCTGGTAGACCATGCTGATGCCCAACTGCCGCGCATGCGCCGGCGAAGCCACCTGCACGGCCTGGCCGTTCCACAGCATCTGCCCCGCGTCGGGCCGCACCGCGCCGTAGATGATCTTCATCAGCGTGCTCTTGCCGGCGCCGTTCTCGCCCAGCACGGCATGAATCTCGCCCGGTTTCACGCGCAGGTTCACGCCATCGTTGGCACGCACCGCAGGGTATTGCTTGCTGATGCCTTGAAGCTCCAGCCTCAGCACGGTGGGCCTTCCGGGGGTTGCGGGAATTGCGGCAGTTGCGCCTGGCCGGCGACATAGGTTTGCACCAGGTCGCGTTCGTCGCCGAGCATGAGCCAGGCAAAAACACGCTCGTGCAGGTGCTGTGCGCATGCCTGGCGCTGGCGCGCCACATCACTGCTGGCCCAACGCCACAGGCAAAAGTCGGCCATGTGGCCGGGCTCCAGGCTGCCGATCTCATGGCCCAAGCCCAGGTTCAGCGCGGCGCCGCGGGTGGCGGCATGCAGCAGTTGCCAGGCTGTCATCCGGTCACCCTGCAAGGCCTGCACCTGGTAGGCCGCGGCCAGGGTGCGTTGCATGGACAAGCTGGTGCCGCCGCCGACATCACTGCCCAGGCTGACCTTGACCCCCGCGTCGCGCGCGCGCGCCCAGTTGAACAAGCCGCTGCCCAGGAAGAGGTTGGAGCCGGGGCAATGCACCAACTGCGCGCCGCTGTCGCGCAGCACGGCGCGGTCGGTGTCGTCGAGCCAGATGCCATGTGCCAGCAGCGCACGCTCGCCCAGCAGGCCGGCGCGGGCATACACGTCGAGGTAACTGCGTGCCTGCGGGAACAGCTCGGCCACCCAGCGCACTTCGGCCTCGTTCTCGGCCACATGCGTTTGCATGTACAGGCCCGGGTAGGCCGCGAGCAGCCGGCCGGCCATCTGCAACTGCGCGGCGCTGCTGGTGGCGGCGAAGCGCGGCGTCAGCGCATAGGCGATGCGGCCGCGGCCATGCCAGCGTTCGATGAGGGCTATGCATTCGCGCTCGGCCTGGCCCAGGCTGGTATCGCACAAACCGGGCGGCGCATGGCGATCCATCAACACCTTGCCGGCCACCAGGCGCATGCCGCGCGCATGGGCCTGCTCGAACAGCGCTTCGCACGCTGCGGCGTGCACCGTGGGAAACACCAGCGCCGTGGTGGTGCCGTGCGCCAGCAGCGCGCGCACGAACTGCTGCGCGCTGGCCTGCGCCATGGCCGGGTCGGCCAGCGCCGCCTCGGCCGGAAAGGTGTAGGTGTTCAGCCAATCGAGCAGTTGCGCGCCCCAAGACGCGACCACCGGCAGCTGCGCGCTGTGCACATGGCTGTCGATGAAACCCGGCAGCAACAGGTGCCCGCTGCAGTCGACGCACGGCCACAGGGCGGCATCGGGCGCCTGGCTTTGCACGCTGTGGATGCGCCCGCCCTGCAACAGCAGCCAGTGCGCGGGGCGAAAGCGCACGGCGGCGGCATCGAGCTGCGCCGCTGCGGGCTCAGCGTTGAAGTCGAGCAGGTCGGCGCAAATGGCCAGGCGGGTCATGGGCCCAACCTCAAGCCCGACAGCCACCTGGCCAGCGCCGTTGCGGCCACTGCGGCTTACTTGCTCGCGGGCACCTTGCCTTCAACACCCTTCACATAGAAGTTGATGCCGCTCATGAACTTGTCATCGGCGGTGGTGCCGGCGGCCAGGATTTGCTTGCCGTCGCTGCCCATGATCGGGCCCTTCCAGATGGCAAAGCTGCCGTCCTTCAAACCCGCCTTGACGGCTTCGACCTTGGCCTTGGCTGCGGCCGGCACCTTGTCGCTGATGCTCACGATGTCGATCGCGCCTTCCTTCACGCCCCACCAGGTGTTGCCGCCGCTGGCCCACTTGCCTTCGAGCGCCTCGCGTGTGGCCTTGATGTAGTACGGCGCCCAGTTGATGATGGCGCTGGCCAGATGCGCTTCGGGCGAATACGCCGTCATGTCACTGTCCCAACCAAAGGCGAGCTTCTTGTTCTTGCCCGCGGTTTGCAGCACGGCTGATGAGTCGGTGTTCTGGAACAGCACATCAGCGCCGCCGTTGATCAGGCTTTGCGCGGCCTCGGTTTCCTTCGGCGGGTTAAACCATTCGTTAACCCACACCACTTTGGTCTTGACCTTCGGGTTGACGCTTTGCGCACCCAGCGTGAAGCTGTTGATGTTGCGAATGACCTCGGGAATCGGGATCGAGCCCACCACGCCCAGCACGTTGGTCTTGGTCATGGCCCCGGCAATGATGCCGGCCATGTAGGCGCCTTCATACGTGCGGCTGTCGTAGGTGCGCAGGTTGTCGGCCTGCTTGTAGCCGGTGGCGTGTTCGAACTTCACATCCTTGGCATCAGGCGCCACCTTGAGCATGGGTTCCATATAGCCGAAGGTGGTGCCGAAGATCAGCTTGTTGCCCTGGCCCACCATGTCGCGGAACACACGCTCGGCGTCAGCCGCCTCGGGCACCTTTTCAACGAAGCTGGTGGCCACCTTGTCGCCGAATTCCTTTTCAACCGCTTTGCGCGCGTTGTCGTGCGCGAAGGTCCAGCCGCCGTCGCCCACCGGGCCGACGTAGGCGAACGCAATCTTCAGGGGCTGGGGTTTGGCTGGCGCTGCGGCGGCGCTGGCGGGTGCGGCAGCCTTGGGTTCTTCTTTCTTGCCGCAGCCGGCGGCCAGCAGGCTCAGCGCCGCCACGGCCGACCAGGCGGCGGCGTGCAGAAAAGTTTGCTTGTTCAACATCAATCATCTCCTCGTTGTGGGGGCCGAAGCCGTGCAGATTATGGCCACGTAAAACGGTTCGGCACCATTGCGAATGGTGCCGCATTGCGGCGGGTGCCGCCTGCCGGCGCTATGGTGCCAGCGCCAGGGCGCGCAGCGCGGCCAGGTCGTTCACCGCCACGGTGTAGCCCGCCACGCTGATCACGCCCTGGTGGCTGAAGCTGCGCAACAGGCGCGACAGGGTCTCCGGCGTCACCCCCAATTGCGAGGCCAGTTCGCGCTTGCGCCCCGGCAGGCGCAGCTCAAGCGGCTGCGCCGCGGCCGTGGCCGGCGGACAGCGGCGCAACAGCCACGCCGCCAGCCGCGCCGGCGCGTGCAGGTGCATCAGTTCATAGGTCTGGGTGGCCAGGGTCTGGATCTCCTGCGCCAGGCTGCGCACCATGCGCAGCGCCAAAGCCGGCTCGCTGCTCAACAGGCTGCGCAGCGGCGCCAGGGGCAACTCGGCCGCGATGCACTCACCCTGACAGCGCGCCGCCAGGGCGTGCGTCTGGTTGGCCCAGGCCGAGCTCTGGTCGAGCCAGGCCGGCGCGTGCACGCTGCGTTCGAGCTGAAAGCTGTGGTGCGCCGTGCAAACGCCCAGCGCGGCGCGCCCTTCATGCAGCAGGTGCAGGCTGCGCGCTTCGGTCTGCTGGCCAAAGATGCTGGCGCCGTTGCCCAGGCGGCGCACGGTGACCAGCGCGTCGAGTGCCGCAACTTGCGCCGTGCCCAGCGGCGCCGGCCCCAGCAGCGCGCCCCAGGTGGTTGACAGGTCGACTGCAGCGCGCTCGCCCGCGCCGGGCTCGGGCGCCGCGGCAGCAACTTGATGCAGGACTGAACTCTTGTTCACGGTGGGCTGTGGGCAGGGACCATTCAGCCCACTGTCACGCAGCCGCCCTCGGGCGAGCTTGCGCAGGATCAAGCCTGCGCGACGTGAAACCTCAAACCCGCAGCGCCTGCTCCAGGTCAGCGATCAAGTCACCCGCATCTTCGATGCCCACCGACAGGCGCAACAGATCCATCGGCACCGGCGAGCCTGCGCCTTCGACGCTGGCGCGGTGCTCGACCAGGCTTTCCACGCCGCCCAACGAGGTGGCGCGTTTCCAGAGTTGCACGCGCGCCGCCGCCGCCACGGCAGCCGCTTCGCCGCCGCGCACGCGAACGGACAACATGCCGCCGAAGCCACCCTGCATTTGCCGCTGCGCCACAGCATGGCCGGCGAAGCCGGGCAGGCCCGGGTACAGCACCTGCACCACCTGCGGGTGTGCCGCGAAGTGTTCAGCCACGCGCTGTGCCGACGCGCAGGCGGTGCGCACGCGCGGAAACAGCGTGCGCATGCCGCGCGTGAGCAGCCAGGCCTCGAACGGCCCGAGCACGCCGCCCAGTTGCGCGCGCACCTGGCGCACACCCTGCCACAGGGCCGAGTCTTCACGCGCGCTCAGGCTGCCGGCGATGACGTCGCTGTGGCCGTTGAGGTATTTGGTGGCGGCGTGCATCACGAAATCAGCCCCCAGGGCCAGGGGCTGGGTCAGCACCGGGGTGGCCACGGTGGAGTCAACCGCCACCACGGCACCTGCGGCATGCGCCGCGGCACAGGTGGCTTCGATGTCGGTGATAGTCCACAGCGGATTGGCCGGCGTTTCCACCCACACCAGCCTGGTCTGCCCGGGTCGCAACGCCGCTTGCAATGCCGCGGGATCGGACATGTCAATCAACTCAACCGTTAGGCCCCAGCGCGTGGCAAAGCCCAGCAACCAGTTGCGCAGCGACCAGTACATGACCTGCGGCGCCAGCACATGGTCGCCCGGCTTCAAGGCCTGGAACAGCGCCGTGGCCGCGGCCATGCCGGAGGCGAACAACAGGCTGGCATGCGCCCCTTCGAGCGCGCTGATCAGCGCTTCGGGCTGGTCGAAGCTGGGGTTGTGGTCGCGCGCATAGACGCGGCCAGAGCGGTACTGGTTGTCGGGGTCACGCAGGTAGGTGGTGGCGGTGTGGATGGGCGGCGCGATGGCGCGCGTGGCCTCGTCCACCCACCCCATGGCCTGCGCGGCCAGGCTTTCGGGCTTGACGTTGACGGGTGTCATCCCCATCGACTACAGCGGCGCCGCCTGCTTCTTGGCTCGCAGCCAGGCCCGCACGTCCTTGGCTGCGGCGCCGCGCTTCTTCAGCTCGGCGGCCACCACTTCGCGGTCGAGCGTTTCAAGTTCGCGGGCGATGCAGGCGCTGAGGAACGCATCGCGGTCACCATAACCCTTGACCGACCAGCCCACGCCGCCCGGCTGCGGGCAGCCCGGCCAGAAGGCGACCCAGCGCCAGTCGGGGTAGGTGCGCTCATTGCGCTTGCGCGTGGCGTTGGCCAGGCGAACACCGACCACGCCCGAGCTGTTGCGTGGGGTGAGCTTGCCTTTGGTGGAGTGCGCCACCGGCAGCGTGGGCAGCAATTCCTTGACCCAGCGTTTGGCCGCGCGTTCGGCCTTTTCCCAGGATTTGAACTGCGTGAGCGGGAAGTTCTGCTGATGCAGTTCGCCCTGCCGGGTGATGCGCGCCATGACCGTGCGCATGGACTCGTTGATGGTGAGATACGTTGGCATGTGCGTTGACTTTCGTTGTACGAACCGCCCCACGGAACCGTGGCCCGTTGGGTGCGACTCCCTGCGCCAATGGGAGGCTCTGCGCAGGACACGGAACAGGCCCGTGGGTGATTCCTACGCAGTCTCCGGTTTGGCCACGCAATTATGGCCAGCACAGGGTCGATGCAGCATGGGGTTAGCCCCCCTCACTCCTATGTATCCTGTAACAGCCAGGCTGATGCGCGCTCGGCCAACATCAAGGTCGGCGCGTTGGTGTTACCGCTAGGGATCACTGGCATGGCGCCGGCGTCAACCACGTGCAAATGGCGCACGCCGCGCACGCGCAGGTGCGAATCCAGCACGGCCAGCGGGTCGTCGGCACGCCCCATCCGCGTCGTGCCCACGGGGTGGAAGATGGTGGTGGCGATGTCACCGGCCAGCCGCGCCAACTCGTCATCGGTGTCGAACTGCGCTCCGGGTTTCCACTCAACGGGGTGGTATTTCGCCAACGCCGGCTGCGCGCAAACTTGTCTAGTCAGGCGCAGCGAGTCGGCGGCCACCTGGCGGTCGGCGGCGGTGCTGAGGTAGTTGGGGCTGATCAGCGGCGCGGCGGCAAAGTCGGGGCTGCGCAGGCTCACGCTGCCGCGGCTTTGCGGGTTGAGGTTGCACACGCTGGCTGTGAAGGCGTCGAAGGTGTGCAGCGGCTGGCCAAAGGCATCCAGGCTCAAGGGCTGCACGTGGTACTGCAGGTTGGGCCATTCGCGCTGCGCGTCGCTGCACGCGAAGGCGCCGAGTTGCGACGGCGACATGCTCATCGGCCCGCTGCGCTTGAACAAGTACTCCAGCCCGATGCCGGCCTTGCCCAGCCAACTGTTGGCCACCGTGTTGAGCGTGGGCACGCCCTGCACCTTGTAGACCGCGCGGATCTGCAGGTGGTCTTGCAGATTCGCCCCCACGCCAGGCAGTTCATGCCTGGGCTCGATGCCGTGCTGGTGCAACAGTGCCCCGGGGCCGATGCCCGAGAGCTGCAACAACTGCGGCGAGCCGATCGCACCGGCACACAAGATCACTTCGCGCGCCGCCATGATCTGCCGGCGCTGGCCGCCCTGCACCACCTCCACACCGGTGCAGCGCAGCGTGCCATCAGCGTCGCGTTCAGTCAGCAGTTTGGTGGCTTGCGTTCGCGTGTGCAGCGTGAAGTTATGGCGCCTGAGGCAGGTGGGGCGCAGGAAGGCACGCGCCGCGTTCCAGCGCCAGCCACGCTTTTGGTTGACTTCGAAGTAGCCCACGCCGAGGTTGTTGCCGCGGTTGAAGTCGGTGCTCGCCGGCAGGCCGGCTTGCTGCGCGGCCAGGTGCCAGGCATCGAGCAACTCCCAGTGCACGCGCTGCCTTTCGACCCGCCATTCGCCGCCATGGCCGTGCAGTTCATCACCACCGCCATGGTGGTGTTCATGACGTTTGAAGTAAGGCAACACGTTGCGCCACGACCAGGCGTCGTCGCCGGTGATCTGTGCCCAGCCGTCGTAGTCGCGGCTTTGGCCGCGCATGTAGATCATGCCGTTGATGCTGGAGCAGCCGCCCAGCGTCTTGCCGCGCGGGTACAGCAGGCTGCGGCCGTTCAGCCCGGCCTCGGCCTCGGTGCGGAACAGCCAATCGGTGCGCGGGTTGCCGATGCAATACAGGTAGCCCACGGGAATGTGGATCCACAGGTAGTCGTCCTGGCCACCCGCTTCGAGCAGCACCACGTTTCGCTTGCCATCCGCGCTCAGGCGGTTGGCCAGCAGGCAGCCGGCGGTGCCGGCGCCGATGATGACCGTGTCAACTTCGACGACCGGCAGGCTCACTGGAGTACCTTCGTGCTGCGCACTCCGGTATTCGCCCTTCGGACGGCCGGGCGGGCTCATGTCAGCGTGCGGTGGGCATGGCGAAATCGGCGCCCTTGGCAATGCTGTCGGGCCAGCGCTGCATCACGCTCTTTTGCTTGGTATAGAAGCGCACGCCTTCTTCGCCATAGGCGTGCGTGTCGCCGAACAGGCTGGCCTTCCAGCCGCCAAAGCCGTGCCAGGCCATGGGCACGGGAATGGGCACGTTGATGCCGACCATGCCGATCTGCACGCCGCGGGCAAACTCGCGCGCCACGTTGCCGTCGCGGGTGAAGCAGGCCACGCCGTTGCCGAATTCATGCTCGTTCACCAGTTGCATCGCCTCGGCCAGGGTCGCCACCCGAACACAGCTCAGCACCGGCCCGAAAATTTCTTCCTTGTAGATGCGCATGCTGGGCGTGACATGGTCAAAAAGCGTGCCGCCGACCCAGAAGCCGCCGTCGCAACCCGGCACCTTGACGCCGCGGCCATCGACCAGCAGCTTGGCGCCTTCTGCCACCCCGGCCGCGATGTAGCCGCAGATGCGGTCGCGCGCCGCGGCACTGGCAATCGGCCCCATTTCGGCATCCAACTCCACACCGTTTTTGATCTTTAACGCCTGGGTGCGTGCGATCAACTGCGGCATCAAACGATCAGCCACGTCGCCCACCAGCACGCCCACGCTGATGGCCATGCAGCGCTCGCCGGCCGAGCCGTAGGCGCTGCCCACGAAGGCGTCGACAACCTGGTTCAGGTCGGCGTCGGGCATCACCACCATGTGGTTCTTGGCCCCACCCAGGGCCTGCACGCGCTTGCCATGGCGCGCGCCGGTCTCGTAGATGTGGTGCGCCACCGGGGTGGAGCCGACAAAGCTCAGGGCACGCACGTCAGGGTGTTCGAGCAGCGCGTCCACCGCCTCTTTGTCGCCTTGCAGCACGTTGAACACACCCGCGGGCAAGCCGGCCTCGTAGAGCAATTCGGCCAGCAACAGCGGCGCACTGGGGTCGGTGGGGCTGGGCTTGAGGATGAAGCTGTTGCCGCAGGCAATGGCCACCGGGAACATCCACATCGGCACCATGACCGGGAAGTTGAACGGCGTGATGCCGGCCACCACGCCCAGCGGCTGGCGCATCGTCCAGTTGTCGATGCCGGTGGAGACCTGGTCGGTGTAGTCGCCCTTGAGCAGCTGCGGAATGCCGCAGGCGAACTCCACGATGTCGATGCCACGTGTCACTTCGCCCACCGCATCGGTGAACACCTTGCCGTGTTCGGCCGTGATCGCGCGCGCCAGGTCGTCGCGTTTCTGGTTCAGGAGTTCGAGGAACTTGAACATCACGCGGGCCCGGCGGATCGGCGGCGTGTCGGCCCATTTGGGGAAGGCGGCCTGCGCCGAGGCGACGGCGGCATCGACTTCGGCGCTGCTGGCCAGCGCCACCTGGCCGCTCACGCTGCCGGTGGCCGGATTGAAGACATCGGCCCGGCGACCGCTGTTGCCGGGCACGATCCGGCCGCCGATCCAGTGTTCGATCGAGGCCGTGGCAGCCGATTTTGATGACTTGTCAGGAGCGTTCATGGGGTGCTTTCGAAAAGGGGCGCGAACCTGCGCTCAGGCCGGGCGACGGATGTCAAGAATAGCGCTTCCGTCGCCGGCTGTTGCGGCCCAGGCGGCCGGGACCGGGATTGGCATGGTCAACAGGATCTGGGCCATGCCCTTGCCGAGCGGATCATTGCGCAGCGAGGCCATTCCGCCGCCGTCCAGCGCCTGGGTGCAGAGAAAATTCAGCGCGTGGATTCCCGGCACGTCGTAGCGCGTGACGGTGCCCAGGACGAGAT
>JAYUQE010000364.1:0-9440 GCA_043756905.1 Burkholderiales bacterium
GCCTTTGTGCTCGACGTGCTGTTCACCTTCAACATCGCCATGGCGCTGATGGTGGTGATGATCTCGGCGCAGATGATCAAGCCGCTGGACTTCGCGGCCTTCCCGTCTGTCCTGCTCATCACCACGTTAATGAGGTTGTCGCTCAACGTGGCCTCCACCCGCGTGGTGCTGGTCGATGGCCATACCGGCCCGGCCGCCGCGGGCAAGGTGATCGAGGCCTTTGGCCACTTCCTCATCGGCGGCAACTTCGCCGTCGGGCTGATCGTCTTTGCGATCCTGGTGGTGATCAACTTCATCGTCGTCACCAAGGGTGCCGAGCGCATCGCAGAGGTCGGCGCGCGCTTCACGCTGGATGCGATGCCGGGCAAGCAGATGGCGATCGACGCCGAGCTCAACGCCGGCATGATCGACGAAAAGACCGCGCGCCAGCGCCGTGCCGAAGTGGCCGAAGAGGCTGACTTCTTTGGCTCGATGGATGGCGCCAGCAAGTTCGTTCGCGGTGACGCCGTGGCCGGCATGTTGATCCTGGCGATCAACGTGGTGGGCGGCTTCGTCATCGGCGTGGCACAGCACGATATGTCGGCCAGCGCGGCGGCCTCGACCTACGTGCAGCTCGCCGTGGGCGACGCGCTGGTGGCGCAGATCCCGGCGCTGCTCATTTCCGTGGCCGCGGCCATGGTGGTGTCGCGCGTGGGCAAGGAACACAGCCTGGGTTCGCAGATCGGCACGCAGGTGTTCAGCAGTGCCAAGGCCTTGGCCATCACCGCAGGCATCGTGGGCGCCATCGGCCTGGTGCCGGGCATGCCCAACCTGGTGTTCCTGACGATCGCCGGCGGCCTGGGCTGGCTGGCCTGGTGGGTGCGCCAGCGCCAGCAGCGCGCCGCGGTGCTGGCCGACGAGCCGCCGTCACAAGAGCCCGCCGCCAATGCCGAAGCGAGCTGGGACGACCTGCAACCCGTTGACACGCTGGGTCTCGAAGTGGGCTACCGGCTGATCGCGTTGGTGGACAAGCAGCGTGCCGGCGACCTGCTGGCGCGCATCAAGGGCGTGCGCAAGAAGTTCGCGCAAGACGTGGGCTTCCTGCCGCCCTCGGTGCACATCCGCGACAACCTTGAACTCAAGCCCAGCGTCTACCGCGTCACCCTGCGCGGCGCGGTGGTGGGCGAGGCCGAGGCCTTCCCGGGCATGTTCCTGGCCATCAACCCGGGTGGTGCCACGCAGATGCTGCCCGGCACCAAGACCACCGACCCGGCCTTCGGCCTGCCCGCGGTGTGGATCGAGGAACGCGCGCGCGAAACGGCCCAGATGGCCGGCTTCACCGTGGTTGATTGCGCGACCGTGGTGGCCACCCACCTTTCACACTTGATGCAGGTCAGCGCCGCGCGCTTGCTGGGCCGCGGCGAGACGCAGGCCCTGGTGGAACACGTGACCAAGCTCGCGCCCAAGCTGATCGAAGACGTGGTGCCCAAGATGCTGGGCATCGCCCCCTTGCAGAAGGTCTTGCAACTCTTGCTGGAAGAAGGCGTGCACATCCGCGACATGCGCTCCATCGTCGAATGCCTGGCCGAGCATGCGGGCACGGTGAGCGACCCGGCCGAACTGGCCAAGCGCATCCGCGTGCACCTGGCCCCGGCCATCGTGCAGCAGATCTATGGCGCGGTGAAGGAGCTGGACGTGATTGCACTGGAGCCTGAACTCGAACGTCTGGTGGCACAGGCCTTGACGTCACCCAACGGCCCCGCGCTGGACCCGGGTGTGACCGACACGCTCACGCGCCAGGCGGCCGACACCGCCAAGACACAAGAAGACCTGGGCGTGCCGGCCTGCCTGCTGGTGCCCGATGTGATTCGTGCGCCCATGGCCCGGCTGTTGCGCCGCGCCGCGCCACGGCTGAAGGTGCTCAGCCACAGCGAAATTCCTGAAACCCATTCGATCCGCATCGGCTCGATCATTGGAAGCACTGCATGAACGTCAAACGCTTTACGGGGCGCACCTCGCGCGATGCCCTGAACCTGGTGCGCCAGGCCTTTGGCGACGACGCCGTGGTGCTGAGCACGCAGCCCTGTGCTGAAGGCATCGAGGTGCTGGCCATGGCGGGGCAGGCCGGCGCAGGCGAGGAACGACTGGCGCGGCCCGTTCGCGCACTTGACGGCAGCGGCCCCAACCTGGGCCGCCGCGCTGCCGACCGCGTTGAGCCGGTGTTCGACGCCGGCCCGGCCACGGTGATTGATGACGTGGCGCGGCTGGAAATGAGCACCTTGTCGTTCCAGGACTATGTGCGCCAGCGCATGCAAAAAAAGCGCGACCAGGACGCTGTGGCCGAAGGCGCTGCGGCGCGCGCCGCAGCCCAGGCCGCGCGACCGGCGGCACCCGGCGCCCAGGCCTTGCGCGAGCGCAGCTTGTCGGGCGCCGCCTTGCCCGGTGGTGGCCGCGCCGTGGCGCCGCCGCACCGTGAAGTGCCGGTGCTGCGCGATGAAATCCAACTGCCGGGCGACCACCCGGCCTTTGACGAGCCCGCCAGCAGCCGGCGCGACGAGCGCGTGCCCACGCGGCGCGAAGAAAGCGCCATGCTCGGCGAACTGCGTGCCATGCGCGGCTTGATAGAAGATCGATTCGGCGCCCTGGCTTTCATGGACAAGCTGCAACGCCAGCCGCGCCATGCCCTGTTGACGCAGAAGTTACTGGACTGTGGCTTTTCGCCCATGCTGGCGCGCCGCCTGGTGGATGGCCTGCCGGTCGATTCACCCGACGACCTGGCCTGGGTGGCCGGTGTGCTGGAGCGCAACCTGGCCACCTCCGAGCACGACACGGCGCTGGAAGATGCGAGTGGCGTGTTCGCGCTGATCGGTGCCACCGGCGTGGGCAAGACCACCAGCACGGCCAAGATCGCCGCGGCCTTTGCCACGCGCCATGGCGCGGCGCACCTGGGCCTGATCACGCTGGACGCCTACCGCATGGGCGCGCACGAGCAGTTGCGCAGCTACGGCCGCATCCTGGGCGTGCCGGTGCACACCGCGCATGACCGTGCCTCGCTCGACGACCTGCTGGATCTGCTGTCGGCCAAGCGCCTGGTGCTGATCGACACCGCCGGCATGGCGCAACGCGACAACCGCACACGTGAACTGCTGGACATGCTGTCGCACGCTTCGGTGCGGCGCGTGTTGGTGCTGAGCGCCGCGGCGCAAGCCGAGACGACTGAAGACGTGTTGCAGGCCTACCGCGCCGCACAGTGCGCGGGCGTGGTGCTGAGCAAGCTTGATGAAGCCGTGAAGCTGGCCCCGGTGCTCGACGCGCTGCTGCGCCACAAGCTCAAGGTGCTGGCCGTGGCCAACGGCCAGCGCGTGCCGGAAGACTGGCACCGCCTGTCGGCCAACGCGCTGGTGCACCGGGCCTTGCGTGGCGCGGCCAGCGCGGCCTGGAAGCTTGATGGCGGTGACCTGAACCTGGTGCTGGCCGGCTTGCCGCATGCCGCGCGCGCGCCGGCCGCGCTGGTCAACGCCGCCCACTTTTGATCATCAACCTTTGACATGAGCCAAACTGTTCTCGATGCCCCCAGCCTGGCCGAGCCGGCCGACCAGGCCGCAGGCCTGCGCCGCCTGTTTGCGGCCGACCGCCTGCGCTTCGTGCCGGTGGTGGCCAACCCGCATGGCGTGAGCCATGGCGTGCTGCTTGAGCGCCTGGCCACGGCCCTGGCCGAAGCCGGCGCGCAGGTGCTGGTGGTGGACGCTGCTGAGACCTCGCCCGCGCCGCTTGAGCTGGCCGGGCTGGACCTGGCAGCCTGCGTCGAGCCCCTGTCGGCGCGCGTGTCGTACCTGGCCGCGCGCGGCCTGCCGCTCAAACATGTGGATGCACAGGGCTCGTGTGCCACCTTTCTCGACGTGCTGGCCGTGGCCGCGCCGCAGGCCGAGGTGGCGCTGTTGCATGCCTCGGCGCAGACCCTGGTGCGGCTGTTCCACGGTGTCGTGGCACGCCCGGTGTTGCTGGCCGCGGTGCAGGGCCACAGCCAAACCCACAGCCAAACCCACAGCCAGGGCGAGAGCCAAGGTGAAAGCATCCTCCACGCCTACGCCGCGATGAAACTGCTGGCCCAGCGCTGCCGCTGGATGCAGTTCGACCTGTTCCTGGCCGGCGACCCCTGGGCCCGGGCCAGCGCGCGCATTGCCCAGCGGGTGGCCGATTGCGCCGGCCACTTCGTCGGTGCCAACCTGCACCTGTGGGCCGCCGCCGACCCACAGGGAGACGTGCACGAGCCCATCACCACGCCATTGCAGCGCCTGGCCGGCGCGCAGTGGCACGCGCGCACCGATCTGCCGCTCACGCTTGCCCAACCCGGCGCCACGCGCGCCAGGACCACTCCTCTATGACCACGGCCCGGAGCTTCCAACCCATGTACACCGCCAAAGGGCGCCTCGACGCCAACGCCATGCTCAAGCAGTACAGCCCGCTGGTGCGCCGCCTGGCGCACCAGATGATCGCCAAGCTGCCGGCCAACGTGGAACTCGATGACTTGATCCAGGTCGGCATGATCGGCTTGAGTGATGCGTTAACCCGTTTCGACGCTGCCCAGGGCGTGCAGTTCGAAACCTTCGCCACCCAACGCATCCGCGGTGCCATGCTCGACGAGCTGCGCGGCAACGACTGGATGAGCCGCGGCGACTGGCGCCACCAGCGCAGCATCGAAGCCGCGGTGCGCAAGCTCGAACAGCGCCTGGGCCGGGCGCCACATGAAAGTGAAATTGCCGCCGAAATGGGGCTGGCGCTGACGGCCTACCAGGAACTGCTGGGCAAGGTGCGCGGCACGCAGCTGGTGTGCCTGGAAGACATGAGCGGCGACGACGGCGACGAGGACTTTCTCGACCGCCATGTCTTGAGTGACGAGATCAACCCGCTGGCGCTGCTGCAAGACCGGCGCATGCGCGAGGCGCTGGTGGCGGCCATCAAGCTGCTGCCTGAACGCGAGCAGTTCGTCATGAGCATGTACTACGAAGAGGACATGAACCTGAAGGAGATCGCCGCCGTGATCGGCGTCACCGAGAGCCGCGTGTGCCAGTTGCACAGCCAATCGATCGCGCGCTTGCGCGCCAAGCTCAGGGAGTGGTGATAAAGCTCAGGGCGTCAGTTCGACATCCACCACCGTGGTGGCCGCCGTGGCCGCTGCCGTGTCGGCCGCTGCGGCGGCCTTGAGCACGAACTCGAAGCAGGCGCCGCCGCCGTCCACACCTTGTGCGCTGACGCTGCCGCCGTGGCGTTCGATGATGCGCTGCACGATGGTCAGCCCGATGCCGGTGCCCGCATAGTCGCTGGCCGAACGCAGGCGGCGGAAGGGGTGGAACAGGGTTTGCGCCTGGTCGGGCGGGAAGCCCACGCCGTTGTCGAGCACACGCACGCACACGCGCCCATCGGGCCGGCCTTCGGCTTCCACGCTGACCAGCGGCGCCAGCGAGTCGCGTGTGAACTTGGCGGCGTTGCCTAGCAGGTTGGCCAGCACGATCTTCAGCGCCGCGGCCGAGCCTTCGACCCAGATGCCGTCTTGCACCGCCCACTGCAGCGGCGCGCTGCGCACCAGCTCGGGCAGTTCGGCCACCACCTCCTGGGCCAGTGCGCTGATGTTGACCACGTCGCGCGGCATCGGCAGCAAGGTGGAACGGGCCAGCGCCATCAAGGCTTCCACCAGCTCGTTCATCTGCGCGGCGGCCTGGATTTGCAGCGACAGCAGCTCTTCATCTTCGGCGCGCAACTGGCCTTGCAGACGGGTTTGCAGCAGGGTGGCCAGGCCCTGCACATGGCCGATGGGCGTGCGCAGCTCATGCGCCAACTGGCGCGCAAAGGCATCGAGGTCGGCGTTGAGCTGCTGCAATTCATGTGTGCGCTCGGCCACGGCGCGTTGCAGGGTTTCGTTGTGGCGCATCAGCAGCCGTTCGGCTTCCTTGCGCGCGGTGATGTCGCGGCCCACGCCGTGGTAGCCGCGAAAGCGCTGCTGGCTGTCAAAGCGCGGCACGCCGCTGATCGAGAACCACACGAAGCGGCCGGGCCGCACTTCGAGCTCAAGTTGCAATGAGCGGAACGGCCGGTGGGCTTCGAGGTCGGCCCGGTGCTGGACCCACTGTTCGGGGGTCAAGGCATCACGGTAAGCGTCCCAGCGGGTCTGGCCTTCAACACGTTCGAGCAAATTGCCAAAGCGTTGACGCAGTTCAGGGCGCAGCGGCAACAGCCGGTGCTCGGTGTCGGTTTCCCAGTACCAGTCGCTGGCCAGGCCGACCATGGTGGACCAGCGCTGCTCGCTGGCCAGCACATGCTCGTGCGCCAGCTTGCGCGCGCTCACATCGCGGCCCACGCCTTCATAGCCGAGGAAGTTGCCGTGCTCATCGAGCCGCGCGCGCCCGCTCAGCGACACCCACACCAGGCCCGGGCCGCGTTGCGCGGCCACCTGAAATTCGAGGTCGCGAAACGGGATCTGCTTGGCCAGGGCATCGTGGAAACTGCGCCAGCCGGCGCTGGGCGGGCGGAAGAACGCGATCTGGTCATGGCGGTGGCCAAGCACGTCTTCGACTTGCCAGCCTTGTTCGGTGAGGAAAGGCGCCGAGCGCGACAGCCAACTGATGCGGTGTTCAGCGTCGGTTTCCCAATACCAGTCGGCCGACAGGTCGGCCAGTGCCTGCCAGCGCCGTTCGGACTGGCCGAGCACGTTTTCCACGCCGCTGGCCAAGGCGCCAAAGGCTGACGGTGCGCTGTCTTCGTCGCGCAGGCCCTGCACGGCGGATTGCCAGGCGCCGTTGCCCAGGTTGTCTGAGAACTGGTGCAGCGACTGGCCCAGGCGGCGGCGCTCGCGCCACAGGTTGGCCACGCCAGCCAGCAGGGCCAAAGCCAGCACCGCCAGCAACAGCACCTGCCACAAGTGCGCGCGATCAAGCTGCGCGTCACTCAGTTCGCGCACGGCCTGGCTCAGCGCCGCGGCCGTGCCCACCTGGCCGCGCAGCGCCTGCAAGGCCGCCGCGGTGTTGCCGTCGCGCGAAAGGCGGGCGCGCAGCAGCGTCCACTGCGTTTCAAGCGTCACCAACTCCGGCGCATTGAAGTTGGCCTGTGCCAGCTCCACGCCCACGGCGGCCAGGTGGTGGTCGAGCACCTGCACGGCACGCACCAGCTCGGGGGGCAGGTCGGCCGGCGCCGGCGCGGCACTGACCAGGGCCAGCTCCAGCCGCAGGTGACTGGCGTGCAACTGTTCGGCGCTGTGCAAGGGCGACAGGCCCGGCGGGCGCAACATCACAGCCAACATCAGCGCCGCTGCGGCCAACAGCAGCACCCACAGCGTCAGGCGTGTGGGGCCGAACAGGCGATGCGATGGCGCATTGCCGCCCGGGGTGCGCCTGGCAGGATGGGCGGGTTGCTTGTTTCCCAACGGTTTGGCGATCGATCAAGGGCCTCATCAAGCGAATCTTGAAGGGCGCCTCAGGGTTCTTCGGCTGCGGTTTCAATGACCGCTGGTTTGAGCGGCAATTGTGTCCAGCTTTGAAGTTGCCGGCAACAGGCGTTGCAGGCGTTTGACCGATCAAGCTGGCGGTTTGATGGTCGCACGGCCCTGGCCGGCGGCGCCGAGCGTTAACTATTCACGCCAGCAACAGGCCGCCACGTGGCAGCGCGGCCGTGGCGCCGATGCTGGAATAAAGCTGCGCCGGTGGCGGCACGGGCAGCAGTATTTCAAGCGCTCGTTGTTGCGCGGCAAGGGCGCGGGCCACTGCCTGGCGCTGCGCGCCGGCTTGCGCGCACAAGTGCGCCACGCGTGTGCGCAGCGCCAGGCCTGTGCTGTGGCGCAGGGCCTGCGCCAGCGGTTCAGCCAGACGGGCCAGTTCGCGCTGCAGCGTGGCGCCATGCTCGTTCACGGCAACCACATCCTGCTCGCGCAGCGCGGTGCCCACATCGGCCAGGGCCCGCTCCAGCGATATCAGCGCCGCGGTGGCACCCGGCAAGGAGGCAGCGTGCACCGTGGACATGGCGGTTAATTCGTGTTCTTGCCGAGCAGTTCGGCGGCGTTGGCGATGAGCTTGTCGGCAATGGCTTCGGCGTCGATTTGATAGCTGCCGTCGCGAATCGCCTGGGCGATGCGCTGCACCTTGGCGGCGTTGAAGTCCGCCGCGGCCGCCGCCACGCCCAACGCATTGGCTGACAGCTCCACCTTGGCGCTGGGCTCGCCTGCGGCGGCGCCTTCGGCCTTGCCTTTGCGGCCGGTGCCGCCCGCTGCCGGGGCGGCGGGTTTGGTGTCGATGGGACCGATCTTCATGGTGTGCTCCAGTGGGGCCGCGCCGAGTTGGCGTCGCCCCTTATGACATGTTCGGGGTATCGGCTTGGCCGCGGTTGGACTTGAGGCCCAGGACTGAACTCTTTGAGCCTACCCCCGCGACTGAGGGGTGGCTATCGTTGTAGCCGCACATCAAAGCTCGACCTCGACCCGCGCCTGCCCGGCCGCCAGGCCGGTGAGCACCTGGCCGCCTTCGGTGCGCACGCGAACCCGTGTGCCTTCCAGGCCCGCGGTCAGGGCCTGCGCCGTGGCCGAGACGCTGAAGCCCGGGCCACGTGCCACCACTTGAACCCTGTCGCCGGCCGCAAACCACAGGCGCGTCTTCAGGTCACTCCCACGTACCGCAGTGCCGGCCGCCAGGGCCAGGCCCAGGCTGCGGCCGCGCAAGGCATCGAAGTGGTTGATCGGTGGCTCGTTGGCCGCCGCCCAATCCACCACGGCCAGTTGCACGTGGCTTTCGTTCAGCGCCGTTGCCCCCGGCAGCGCTTGCTTGAGCACCAGGGCCGGCGCGAAGACCTTCACCGTCACCGGCAGGTAAACGTTCCAGGGCTTTTCGCCCGCCTTGTTGCCCGTCTTGTCGCCGACCAGGCAGCGCAGCCCCACCCGCGTGCGGCCCCAGGCTCGGGCGTTGGCGGGCAGGTAGGCCTGCACCTGCTGGCACGGTGCCAGTTGCAGCCGCGGATCCAGCGCCCCGACTTCCAGTTCAACCCGGGCGCCCGGCAGCGCTTGTACCGCCGCCTGTGCAGCCGCCTGTGCAGCCGCCTGTTCAACCAGGATGCGTGCCTGCCGGGCCCAGGCCGCGTCGTCGCCGGCCAGCGCCGTTGCAGGCAGCAGGCCCAGCGCCAATAGCGCCAATAGCGCCGGCCAGGCAATCGGGTGCAGCCAGCGGTTACGGTTGGGCAATGACTTTTTCACGCTCGCAACTTTAGTTCGCCGCGTTCGTGCCGGAGGGCAGATTTGCCGGGGCAAGGTGGCCTTGTTTGCAGCACCTGTGGCCGCCACCGCTGCCCACAATGCCGCCGCATCGGGCCAAAGTCTTGCAAGCCCGCACGGGGAGTGGCCATGATCAACCGCCTGACCGATGGGCTGGATTTCCAGGCGCAGGCCTTGAACCTGCGCTCGCAGCGCCAGCGCCTGCTGGCCAGCA
>JAYUQE010000365.1:0-3398 GCA_043756905.1 Burkholderiales bacterium
TGCACGTAGCGGGCCCGGCTTATGGGAGCTTGCATCGCCACCCCACAAACCGGACAGACTACTTGCTAGAAACCGGACAAGTCATTTGCTGCCGACACAGCCTGTTCAACTGCTTGCGCAGGTGCAGCCAATGGGGTAGGCAAGCGTTCATCAAGCCAATGAACTTCGCGTCGTGTGTGGGCGCCAGCAAGTGAACCAGCTCATGCACCACGATGTATTCCAGGCACTCGGGCGGCTTCTTGGCCAGGTCGGTGTTGAGCCGGATGGAGGCCATCGTCGGCGTGCAACTGCCCCACTTGGTCTTCATTTGCTGCACAAACACGCGCGCCGCCTTCACGCCCAGCAGCGGCTCCCATTTCGCCAGCAGCGGCACGGCTGCATCACGTACCTGCTGCCGGTACCAACCAGCCAGAATGGCCTCGCAGCGCTGTGGCGCCGTGCCCGGGCGAACCTGCAAATGCAGCTTGCGTGGCGTGAGGCGGATCGAAGGCGCGGCCTGCGCGCAGGTGATCTCCAGCAGGTAGCGCTTGCCCCACAGGTGGTGGCTTTCCTTGTTCAAAAATTCCCGCGGTGCCTCGCGCACCTGGGCTTGCAGCTTGCGCTGCTGGGCACGTATCCAGGCCAGCTTGGAGATGACGAAGACGCGGATGGTGTCCAGCGGCATCTGCTCGGGCGCGGCCACACGCACCTTGCCCATGGGCGGCAACACGCTCAGGTGCACATGCTTGATGGCCTTGCGTGTCACCTCGGCTTGCAGGCCGCCCAGGTCAAGCTGATCACGCATCAATTCACGCATCAATAGTCCGGGTGGCGCAGGACGATGGGGAAGAGCCGTTCCACCTCATCGATGTTGCCAAGCACCGTGAACATGGCCTGCTTCACCATCTGTTCCTTGGCCACCACGCCGCGCCAATCGCTTGGGCGCTGGGCCTTGATGGCGGCATCCAGCTGCAGGGCGGTGTCGGCCGCGCGATCCATCGCGCCATAGGCCGCCGCGGGCGCGTGCAGCGTGCCGGCGCGCAAGTGATTACGCAGGTTGTTGTACAGCGCCAATTGCCCCGCCGTGCGCAACTGCGCGGGGGTGTCGTCGGCCCTGCCGGCGGCCAGCTGGCGTGCCACCTCAGCAATGCGCGCCAGGTACTCCTCGTACTTCAGGGCCTTGTCGCGCCGCAGCCGGATGATCTCGTCCAGCAGCGCCGACATCTTGGCAAAGTAGGCCGGATCGGTGAGCTGCTCTTTGATGATCTTGCTGCGCACGTTGTTCTCAATCGTCTCGGCAATCGCGCTCTCGTTGCCCTTCACCTCACCCAGCCGTTCGGTGATGGCTGCGGTGATGCCGCTCTTGACGATGAGATCAAGCAGGCCAATGCCATCGAAGGGCGAAATCTTGCGCGGCACGTTGGCCTCGATATAGGTGTCGATGAGGTGGCGCATGTCGGCCTCGAAGGGCTTCAAGTCCAGCGTCTCGCCGGCCGCCTTGCGGATCACCTCGCGCAGGTTCAGATAGTGCTTCAACTGGCCCTTGATGCGCTCGATCTGCACCGCCGTGTAGCCCGCCGCTTCCAGCTCATCGGCCAGGTTGGCATAGGCCCGCACCAGGGCCACCACCGCCAGATACAGCGCCACGCGCTGCGGCTCATGGGCCTTCAGGTCTGCCGCAATTTCGGTGTTGCCGCAGAAGTATTGGATGTGCTCCAGATCGCCCTTGGGCGGCGCCACCGGCTCACACAGCAAGGCCAGTGCTTCGAGTGCGGCCTCCAGTCGTTCGCAGCCGGCTTCCAGCCGGTCTTTCACCAGCACTTCGGGCGTGCTGCCGCCGGCGCTGTGATCCAGCTCAGCGGTGTAGACGGCCAGCGCCTTTTCCACCTTCTTGAACAAATCCTTGTAATCCACGATGTGGCCGAAATCTTTGTCGTCGCCATCCAGCCGGTTGGTGCGGCAGATGGCCTGGAACAGGCCGTGGTCTTGCATCGATTTGTCGATGTAGAGGTAGGTGCAGGGCGGCGCATCAAAGCCCGTCAGCAGTTTGTCCACCACGACCAGCAGTTTCATGCGCGCCGGCTCGTTAATGAACCGCGCCTTGGCCTGCCGCTCGTAGATTTCGGTTTTTGTCTTGCCGGGTTCGGCCACCACTTCCTTCAGCAATCCGCTGTAAGTGGCGTAGATGAACTGCTTGTCGCTTTCGGTGTGGGCGCCGGTTTCTTCTTGGCTCACATCGCGGGCCTGCGGGTTGTAGGAGGTGACGATGGCGCAGCGCCCGGCAAAGCCGGTGTCGCGGCCGTTGAACAGCTCGAAATAGCGGCAGGCCTCGAAGATGCTGGAGGCCACCAGGAGCGCATTGCCGCGTTCATTGTTCAGGCGCGGCCGGGTGGCGAAATCGAGCATCACATCGGCCACGATGCGGCCCATGCGCGCCTTGGAACTCAGCACCCGCTGCATCGTGCCCCAGTGGCTCTTCAGCTCGTTGCGCTGCCAATCGTTCAGGCCGCGCGTCTTGGCCTCGAACCAGGCATCCACCGGCTCTTCACCCAGCAGGCGCTGATCGACATCGCGTGCCTCATAAACCAGATCAAGCACCACACCGTCTGCCACCGCCTCGCTGAACTTGTAGGTGTGGATGTAGCCACCAAACACCTCCAGGCTGCTGGCCACATCGGCCTTGAGCAGCGGCGTGCCGGTGAAGCCGATGAACACTGCGTTGGGCAGCAAGGCCTTCATCAGCCGGTGCAGCTTGCCGCTTTGGGTGCGGTGGCATTCATCAACAAAAACAAAAACCTCACCCTGCACAGGCACGGGCTGCGCCGCCAGGCCGCGCAGAAAGCCTTCGAAATCATCCACCCCCTGGCGGCCGAATTTGTGCACCAGAGAACACAGCAGGCGCGGCGCGGGTTGCGCCAGTTGGTTCATCAAATCACGCCCGCTGTTGCTGCGCTGAATGCTTTCACCGGCGGCCTGGAACACGCCTTCGATCTGCCTGTCCAGCTCGTCGCGATCGGTGATGATGGCCACGCGCGCTTTCGGGTTGTTTTCCAGAATCCAGCGCGCCAGCAGCACCATCAGAATGCTTTTTCCAGCGCCCTGGGTGTGCCAGATGATGCCGCCGCGGCGTTGCCGCACATGCGCCTGCGCGGCCTTGATGCCGAAGTACTGGTGCACCCGCGGCAGCTTCTTCACGCCGCCCTCGAACAGCACGAAATCGTGCAGCAATTCCAGCAGGCGCGGCTTGTTGCACAGCTTGCGCAAACACTTGTCCAGCTTGAAGCCGTGGTTGTCTTCCTCGTCTTCCTTCCAACTGAGGAAGAGAGGTGGCTGCGGATTTCTGAGCACGGCGATAAGTGGACACTCTGCAACACCAACCCGGGCTTGGAGCCCGAGACAGCAGGATGACCATGAGCAGA
>JAYUQE010000366.1:0-3398 GCA_043756905.1 Burkholderiales bacterium
GTTGCGTTCGGCGCTGATGAAACGTTCGAACAGCAGGCTCATGCGCGCGGGGTCGACTTCGGTGATGCCCAGGCAATAACACACGGCTGAATTGGCCGCACTGCCGCGGCCCTGGCACAGGATGCCCTGGGCACGGGCCCAGTGCACGATGTCGGCCACGGTGAGGAAGTAGGGCTCGAACTTGAGTTGGCCGATCAGTGCCAGTTCATGTTCCAGCGTGGCGCGCACGGCCGGCGGCACGCCACCGGCAAAGCGCCGCGCAGCACCTTCTTCGGTGAGCGTGCGCAGCCAACTGACCGGCGTGTGGCCGGCCGGGACGATTTCTTCGGGGTATTCGTAGCGCAACTCGTCGAGCGAAAAAACGCAGCTCGATGCAATGGTTAACGTAGCCTGCAACCATTCAGGCCGGTACAACTGGGCCAGGCGGGCGCGCGAACGCAAATGCGCTTCGGCGTTGGCCGCCAGGGCATGGCCGGCTTCGGCCACGGTGGTCTTCAAGCGCGTGGCGGTGAGCACGTCGAGCAAAGGCTTGCGCGAGCGCGCATGCATGCGCACGGCTCCACTTGCCACCAGCGGCAGGCCCGTGAAAGCCGCCACCCGTTCCAGCGTGGCCAGCATGCGCGCTTCATGCGGGCGGCGCAGTATTTGCACGGCAATGGCGCAGCGCAACTCACCGCCCTGCCCGCCGCCACTGCCGAACCAGGTCTTCAGCCACATGGCATGTGCAAACACGGTTTCGAAGGGTTGATCGGGCTCGGGCACCAGCACGGCAAAACAGCCCGGCAGCCCGGCCAGGTAAGGGGCATGGGGCACGCGACCTTCCACATCACCCGCCAGGGCTTGGTAGCTGCCCTTGGCCGCGCGCCGGCGCGCCACGGTGACCCATTGCGACAGGTTGCCATAGCCGCGGCGCGACTGCGCCAGCAGCAGCAAACGCGCGCCGGCGCCGGTGGGGTGGTGTGCTGACGCATGCGGTGCACTGGGTGGGCTGGGTGGGCTGGACGCGCTCAGCGTGTGATGCATGCGATGCGTGTTGGGCGTGTCGCTGGCCGCAGGCGCAGGCGCAGCAAGTGGCGCGGCCGCCACGGGCAAGTCGCGCGTTGGGGGCATTCTGGCCAGGCGCATCTCGGCACCCACGATGAGCCTCAACCCTTGCTCGCGCGCGGCCTCATGCGCACGCACCACACCGGCCAGCGAGCATTCATCCGTCAACGCCAACGCACTGTAGCCACGCAAGCGCGCCTGGGCGACGAGTTCGTGCGGGTGCGAGGCGCCGCTCAGAAAGCTGAAGTTGCTGTGGCAGTGAAGCTCGGCGTAGTCGGGCAGGCGCGGTAACACGGCTCGGGCTCACGGGCAAAGCGGGTGCCAGCGGGGGGCAGGGGCGGCACGCCGGGTGCCATGGACTGGGTGGCAAAGGCCGCAGCGGGCGGCACGATCAAGCCCATGCCATCGAGCGCATCGAGCGGGCTGCGCACGGCACCGCCGCCAAGATTGAGCACGTGGGTGTAGATCATGGTCGTGGTGACGTCGGCATGACCGAGCAGCTCTTGCACGGTGCGGATGTCGTAGCCGGCCAGCAACAAATGCGTGGCGAAAGAGTGGCGCAGCGTGTGCGGGCTGGCGAGCTTGTTGATGTCAGCGGCTTCCAGGGCGCGCTTGAAAGCGCGCTGGAACGAACCGTCGTACAGATGGTGGCGGCGTACACCGGCGCCGCGTGGATCGACCGAAGGTTCGGCTTGCGGAAAGACCCAGAACCATGCCCACGAGACAGCTGCTCGCTGGTACTTGCGTGCCAGCGCATAGGGCACCTCTACCCCGGGCAGGCCACAGGCACGATCGGCAGCCCACAGCGCGTGGGCGGCGGCAAGCTGGGCGCGCAGGGGTGCTTCGAGCGATGCCGGCAACATCACCACGCGGTCTTTGCCGCCTTTGCCGTGACGCACCACGATGGCACGGCGTTCAAATTCGATGTCTTTCACGCGCAGCCGCAGGCCTTCAGTCAGCCGCATGCCCGTGCCATAGAGCAGGCGGGCGAACAGGCCATAAGGGGCTGCACCCTGCGGCAACGAAGCGGCTGCGGCTGCTTGCGGTTGTGGTTGTTGCTGCGGCTGTTGCTGCTGTTGGTGTTGCTGCTGCTGCTGCGGTGGTGGTGGTGGTAGCAGTGGCTGCCGACTCAGCGCCGCCATCAAGCGGCTGATCTCTTCGTGCGATAACACGACCGGTAACCGCCGCTCGTACTTGGGGCGACCGATCTCTTGCATCCACGGCACGCTCTGGTTCAGAACCTTCTGATACAGAAACAACAGCGCTGACAAGGCCTGCTTGTGTGTGGAAGGCGAGACCTGCTGCTCGCAGGCCAACCAACTGAGAAAGGCTTCAATCTCGGGATGCGACAGATCGGCCGGGTGACGCAAGCCATGAAAACGAATGAAGGCACGCACCCAATGGACATAGGCTTGCTCGGTGCGCAAGCTGTAGTGCAGGTAGCGGATCTTCTGGCGCAGAAGGTCAAGCAGACGAGGGGAGTGGGAAGGCGAATGGGCGCAAGACAAAGCGGACGTCTGAATGCCGGGCTGGGTGAGCGGCTGGCGCGGTGCTGCCGCCTGAAGTGCAGGTGCGGCATCGGGTTTCATGGGCTTACCTTTGGCGACGTGAAGCTGTATGGGTATACAGTATCAAAGTTATGGCCTATTGGCAAGTGGCAGTCGGCACAGTGGCAGTCGCCACACCCGGCAACTCAAGGGCAATGGTTACCGGCGCAAGGGTCAGACACCGCATGCAGGGAGCAAGCAAGCCATGGAACGACAAGGATCACGCAAGGGGGCAGACTTACGGCAAACCTGGGTGGTCAAGACCCTGTGGCCGGGGCAGGCGGGCACCGTCAAACTCAGCCGCCGGTACGGTGACGCCTTGGTTTGTGTGCGCTACAGGCATGACGCCAAGGGTGAGGTGCGCTACACCACTGTTGAAGTGATGATCGACCAGGCTGCGCTGCCAAAAGTGTTTGCCCGCCACGACACGCAGAGCATCCACCTCGCCCACACCGAGACAGACCTGCGCGCGCAAGCCATCCGCCACGGGGCAAAATGGGACGAAGCGTCAAAACTCTGGCGACTAACGACCGCCGCGGTCAAGGCACTCGGCCTCGAAAGCCGGCTGCGCCGGCCCGTCAGAAAACCGAAGCATCCACCCAATGCCCCATCATCTGGCCGCAAAAAACACACCCATGTATAGGCGTGGCACATGCCTACCCATTGCAACTTGCGGGCAGCCGTGGGCAGTATGGGCTGCGCCTAAATCACGTTAGGGCGCACCGAAGAGGTGCCATGCCAAACGTTGAAATCGCGGCTCCAGTCGAAGAAAAAGGGCAAAAGCCAGCTCCGGCCTGAAAGGAGCGC
>JAYUQE010000367.1:0-9421 GCA_043756905.1 Burkholderiales bacterium
CTGCATGACCAGGGCCTGCAATTCGGCAGCCGCCTGGCGGCAGTCTTCCGCACGGGCGCGAAGCAGCTGCTTGAGGTCGGCGCGGGTGGTGTGGTCGGCGCAGGTGCGAAAACCGAGTTCGCCGTCGCGGCTGGTCTCGATGAGCTGGTTCAAGGTCTTGATGACGTCATGTTCATTCATGGCAAATCCTTCGGTCTGGGCCAGTGACATGGCCAGTGGGCGCCGCGGCCACTGCGAGCAGTGCCGGTACGGCCTCGTCACCCGGGCAGCCTGCGTGCCCGTGGCGCCCTGCATGCGCGCTGTGCCCGAGCCCGCCTGGCGCTGGTTTACGGCAACGGGGCCGCCCGGCCCGCTATGGCCTGTTGCAAGGCGGCCAACATGTCCTGCGGCGTGCAAGGCTTGCGCAACACGTGCAGCTCGCTGGCGTCGGCCAGCGCGCCGGAGTAGCCGCTGATCAGCACCACCGGCAGGGTCGGTCTGTCACGCTGCAGCCGGCGCGCCAGGGCGATGCCGTCCATGGCGCCGGGCATCACGACGTCTGACAGCACCACATCGAAGGCGGTTGAATGCCCCAGCAACTGCAGCGCATGCGGGGCGCTGCTGGCGCGTTCAACGGTGGCACCGTACGACGCCAACAGCGCCGCGGTGGCGTCGCCCAGTTCAACGTTGTCTTCCACCAGCAGCACGCGCCGCCCCTCGACGGCAAGTTCGCGTCGTGCCACGGCCGGGCCAGGCGCCAGCGTCTGCAGTGGCCCGGCCGGCAGCACCAGCGTCACCGTGGTGCCCAACCCCGGCGTGCTGGCCAGGCGTGCCGTGCCGCCCGCCTGGACGCAAAAGCCATGCACCTGGCTCAGGCCCAGGCCGGTGCCCTGGCCCACGGGCTTGGTGGAAAAGAACGGCTCGAACGCCCGCTCGACCAGGCTGTCGTCCAGGCCCCTGCCGTCGTCGCCCAGCGCCAGCACCACGTAGTCACCGGCGGCCAGATCCAACTGATCCTGTGGCTGGGCGTTAGTGGCTTGCAGCCAGACGTGGCCGCTGTCGCGGATCGCATCGCGCGCATTCAGCGCCAGGTTCACCAGCGCCAGTTCCAGCTCATTCGGATCCACCATCACAGGGCGAGTGGAAGCGGCCACATCGAGCGTGACAGCAATGCTTTTGCCGAGCACGGTTTTCATCAGCTCCACCACGTCGGGCAGGAAGGTGCCCAGGTGCACCGCGCGCGGGCGCACGGGCTGGCGGCCCGAAAAGCGCAGCAGGTGCTGGGTCAGGCGGCTGCCCACGTCGACGGCGCGCAGCGTGGCCGCAATGGGCACCAACAAGGCCGGTGCGTCGGTCTGGCGCTGGATCAGGTGCGCGCTGTTGCTGATCACGCCCAGCAGGTTGTTGAAGTCGTGCGCCACGCCGCCGGTGAGCCGGCCCAGGGCCTCGACACGCTGGTTGTGCGACACGCGCTGTTCGGCCTGCCGGGTGAGCGTCACGGCCTGCGCCACCTGGCGCTCCAGTTCGGCCTTGGCGTCGCGCATCGAGGCACTGGCCGCGGCCAATGCGCTGGCCACGTCGTCGCATTCCGCAATGCCCGTGGCGTGCGGCTGCACCGCCACGCCGGCCTGCAATTGCGCCGCCGCCTGCTTGAGCGAGTGCACCGGTTTGGAAATGCTGCGTGACACCCACACCGCACCCAGCATGGCCAGGCCGATCATGGCCAAGGCGCACAGTGCGACCTTGACCACGGCGCTGGGCAGCACGCCGTCGAACTGTTCACGCGGCATGCCGGTGACGTAGGTCCAGCCTTGCGAAGAAGTGCTGAAGTAGCTGGTCACGCGCTGGCCGTCCAGCGTGTTGGCCTGCACCAGGCCTTCGCGCTCGGCGGCGATGCGTGCGCGCAATTCGGCGGTGGCGGTGCGCCCGGCGTAGGCCGCGCCGCCCGGATGGCGTGCCACCACGGTGCCGCTGCCGTCGACGATGGCGCCCACCCAGTCGGCCGGAAGGTGTTGGGCATCGATGATGCGTTGCATCTCTTCAGGCAGCACCGCCAGCGCCAGGTTCAGCACGACGCGCCCGTCGCGCTCCACCGGTTGCACCAGGGTGGCGTATTGCAGGCCCGCCGCTGACGGGCCCGGCAGCGGCAGCAGCAGCGGTTGTGTGCTCAGCGGCCGGGCCGCATCCGGTGCATGCGGCAGCAAGGTTTCGCCGGGGCGGCGGCGCGTGTCGATCAACAGGCCTTCGCTGCTGCGCACTTCCAGCCAGCCGGCCAGGCCTTGCAAGGTGCGCCGGGCTTGTTGCTCGAAGGCCAGCAAAGTGTCGCGCGGCAACTCGGGCGCGTTGTCGAGGATGCGCGACAACGCCAGGCCGCGCAGCAAGAAGGCACGCTGCGCCAATTCGCGATCGACCACCTGCGACAGGGCGCGTGCCGTGTCGGTGAGCAAGCGCTGGTTGGCCTGGCGCTCGGCGCTGTAGGTCTGTGCCACCAGCCACACGGCGGCTACCACGGCAGGCAACAGCACCGAGGCCACCAGCAGCAACAGACGCGAACGGATCGAGACGTTGCGCGCACCGCTCACGCTTGCCGCCTGCCGTGGGCAGCTGAGCGCTGTGGGTGAAGGGTCCATGCCGGGTTTCCTGCCAGTGCGGCGCGCCATGCCCTGCCCGTTGGCCAGTGCGTGTTGGCACTGAGCCAGGCCCGGCAGGGGCGCTCCGGCGTAGCCCGAGAAGGGCCTTGCACCCCAACCCTGGCAACGCGCGTGCCGGGTTGGGGTGCAAGCTCGGCGCCCCCAGGTTTGCGGGGGGCACTGGCCGACGCAGCGATTAACCGCTCAGTAAACCGGCCCTGGCCTCGCAACAAGCTCATCGCTCACCCCCGCGGCGGCCCAATGATGGCCATCGCGTTGGCAATGGGCGGTGGGCGCGCTGCGCCATTCTGGCGGCAATGGCGCGGCCGGTCGCGGGTGCTCACCCGGCCGGCGCGAGAGATTCGGCAGCCCGTGCCACCGCCAGCGTCAATTGCCAGCGTCGCCAGCGTCGCCAGCGTCAATTGCCAGGCCGCACCACCACGTTGTTGCGCACTTCTTTCACGTCGGGCACGGCGCGGGCCACGGCGGTGGCCTGGTCTTTTTCGGCCTTGGTGGCGGCCGTGCCCGTCAGTTGCACGGTGCCGCTCTGGGTTTCCACGCCGATGCGCAAGGCACTGACGCGGGTGTCTTCGGCAAAGCGTGCTTTCACGCGGGTGGTGATGGTGCTGTCGTCGACCGCCTGGGCGACCTTGGTTTGCGTGGCGTTCATGTCACAGCCCGCGGCCAGCAGGCCGCCCAGGGTCAACGCAGCGATCAGTGCAACTCGTTTCATGTCGGTGCTCCTATGCGTTGAAAAGGCAGGTTCACTGGGAGCAAATGCTGTGCCTGCTGCGGTGCCCACGCGGCGCCGAGTGGGCAGTGCGGCGGGCCGAGCGCGAAAGGCGTCGGCAGCATTTACCGCAAGCTGCGAGCGAATCGGTAAACCTTTCTGGCGCGCCGGCGGCGTGTGCAGCGCAGCCACTGGTGCGGCTTCGGCGGGGCCGCAACGCCAGCGCATGGCGCCTGCCCGCGCCCAGGGCGGCCAGGCGCAAGTTGGCATGGCAGTTGCGACGGGGTGGCCACACAACCGCTGCGGCCGCAGGGCATTTGACCCGCGTGCCGCAAAGCCCAGCCCTCGTTCGGAGACCTGCCCATGACCACTCTTGATCTGCGTCACGACACCAGGCAGACGCAAGCCATGTCGCCACGGCTGCAGCACGCTGTGCGCCTGCTGCAAATGTCGTCGCTCGACTTTGCCGCCACGGTGCACACCACGCTGGGCCAGAACCCGTTCCTGGAACTGGAAGACAGCCAGGCCGACACCGATGACATCGAGCCGCCGGCGGATACGGCGGGCAGCGATGACGATGACCGTGCCGACGACGACACCCCGGCGGCAGGTGAAGGCGACAACGACGACCGCGACCTGTGGCTGGCCGAGGGCCTGGGCAAGCTGCCACGCAATGATGACGGTGAAACCACGGCGCTGGACATGATGACGGTGGAAGCCTCGCTGGCGCAACACCTGCACGCCCAGCTCGGGGCGATGAAGCTCGGCGCGCGCGAGTTGCAGTTGGCGCGTGTCATCGTCGATTCGCTGGACGACGACGGCTACCTGCGCACGCCGCTGGCCGATTTGCTTGGCGTGGCGGCGCTGCAGCCCGGCGCCACCCTGCCCGAATGCGAGGCCGCGCTGGTCTGCGTGCAAGGCCTCGAACCCCTGGGTGTGGCGGCACGCAGCGTGGCCGAATGCCTGCTGCTGCAACTGCCCGCCATCGGCTGCGCACAAGCGCGCGACCTGGCCGGCGTCATCATCACTGAGCATTTGCCACTGCTGGCGGCGCGCAATGTGGCGGCGCTGGCCAAGAAGATGGGCCAGCCGGCGCAGGTGGTGGCCGACACGTGTGCGCGCATCCGCCGCCTCGACCCGCGCCCGGGCTGGCGCCATGGTTCGTCGCGGGTGGATTACGTCGTGCCCGACGTGCTGGTCAAGAAGGTGCGGGGCGTGTGGTCGGTGCAGCTCAACCCGGCCATCGTGCCGCGCGTGCGGGTCAACCAGGTCTATGCCGATCTGTTCCAGCGCCACAAGACGGCACAGCATTCCGAAATGGCCGGCCACCTGCAAGAGGCCAAGTGGACGGTGAAGAACGCGGCCCTGCGGTTTGCAACCATCCTCGACGTGGCCCAGGCCATCGTCAAGCGCCAGCGCCACTTCCTGGAGTTCGGCGCCATGGCCATGAAGCCGCTGGGCCTGCGCGAAATCGCGGCCGAGGTGGGCGTGCATGAAAGCACCGTCTCGCGTGTCACCAACAACAAGTACATGGCCACCCCCAGCGGCGTGTTCGAGCTCAAGCATTTCTTCTCGCGCTCCATGGTCAGCGCCAACGGCAGTGAGTGCTCCGGCACTGCCATTCGCGGGCTGATCAAGGACATGATCGAAACCGAGCCGCAGGCCGCCCCGGCGTCTGACGCCGACATCGCGCGCCAACTGTCTGCGCAAGGGCTGGTGGTGGCCCGCCGCACCGTCACCAAGTACCGCCAGATGCTCAACATCGAGCCTGTAGAGAGGCGGCGGCGCGCGGCCTGACTCACGCCGCCGCATGCGGGGCGTGAACCAGGTTCAAACCTACTTGCGTCGCCCCTTGGCGCGGCCGGTGCCGCCGCTCAGTGCGTCGTCGTCGCCGCCCTCATCGGGTGCGTCGGGCAGGGGCAGCCCTTCTTCGTCTTCGCCCATCGAGGTCTGGCCGGCGTCGGGGGCGTCGTCGCCTGCGCGCTGGTCACGCGCATTGCGCTGGGGCTTGCCGGCTTGCAAGCGGTCTGGGTGTGGCTGGCGCGCCGGTTGCGAGTCGTGTTCGGGTGTGTCGTCGTCCGGCAGCGGCTGGTCGCGGTGCATGCCGCTGTCGCGGCCTGGCTTGACTTGTTCGCGCGGGGGTGGGCGGTTGCTTTGATGCTGCATGACAGGTTCCTTTAACAGGCAGTGGAAGGGTCAAGCTGATGCGCCGGCCTGGTGTGCCGCAAGCGCGCAGCAGCTTGCCTGCGGCACGCGGCAAACTGCATACCCACTGAGCCACCAGACACGGCCAGACGCGGCCAGACGCGGCCATTCACTGGGCGCACTGGGCTCGCGCGTTGCCCCGTGGAGCGACCGCCGGTCAGGTAGCGCCGGCAGGGTGGCTCGTGGTTCGTGGGACGTTTGGGCATGCCATGTGCCCCGCTGCGGCCACAGCATGGATGCACACCCAGACCAAGTGGTAAAGGCCCCGCAGCCAGCGCCGCGCGGGCGCTGGTGGCGCAAGCCGTCTGCGGCGCTGCTGCTCGGCGCGCTGGTGTTGGCCATGGCCGGCGTGGCGGGCGAGTTGGCCGGATGGCCGTTTCTGCGTACGCCACTGCAAGCCGCCCTGGTGCGTGCCAGCGGCGTACCGGTTGTGCTGGGGGGCGACTTTGACCTGCGGCTCTTCGGCGTGCCCACCTTGGCCGTGAGCCGGCTCACGGTCGGTGCCGCCAACGAACTGGCCGTGCCGCACTTGCTCGACGCCCAAGACGTGACGCTCGCCTGGAGCTGGGCGGCGGCGTGGCGCTGGCGCCAGGGCGGCCCGCTGCATCTGAAGCGGCTGCACGCGCACACGCTGGATGCGAATTTGCTGCGCCTGCCCGACGGCCGGTCGAGCTGGGCATTGGGCCGCCGGGAAGGCCCGGGGCAGACCGCTGCACCACCCGATGCGCCGCTGTTCACGCCCGTGATCGAGACCTTGGTGGTGGACGCCGGCCGCATCACGCTGGACGACGCCCTGAGCGACACCCAGATCGCGTTTGCGCTGCGCGGCAACGCCGGCGCGGCGGCACCGGGCGGCATGGAGGCCACCGCAGCGGGGCGTTTTCGCAAGTTGCCGCTGAATCTGCGCGCCCAGGCGGCGCGCGCACTGCCCCTGCTGCAAGACGGCAGCGATGGCGCGGTGCCCACGCTGGTGCCGCTGCGCGTGCAAGGCAACGTCGGCGCGGCGCAAGTGCAGTTCGATGGCCAGGCGGCGGCCCTGTTCGGCGCGCGCGTGCTGCACGGCCAACTGCATTTCAAAGGCCCGTCGCTGGCCCGAGTCGGCCAGCAGTTGGGCGTGACCCTGCCGGACACCCCGCCGTTCGACCTCAAGGGCCAGATCAGCCACCAAGCGGGCCTGTGGCAGTTGCGCGCCGAGCGCGCCACCATCGGGCGCAGCGTGCTGGCCGGCACGTTCGAGTACGACAGCCGGCCTGCACGCGGCCGCCTGCGCGGGCACCTCACCGGCGCGAAGTTGATGCTGGCCGATCTGGGCCCGGCCATCGGCGCGAGCCCGCCCGGCAGCGCCGCGCCGAGTGCGCCGATCGCGCCGCGCCGCATGCTGCCGCAGCGCCACTTCGACCTGCCGTCGTTGCGCGCCATGGATGCCGACGTGACGGTGGCGATCGACGAACTCGACTTTGGCAGCGCCGCATTGACACCCTTGCGCCAAGTCCAGGCCCGCGTGGTGCTGGACGCCGGTGTGCTGCGCCTGGAGGGCCTGCGCGCCGCGGTTGCGGGCGGGCAGGTCACGGGGTCGACCCGGCTGGACGCCACGACCGACCCGCCAGGCTGGGCCGCGCGCCTGCACTTTGCCGCAGTCGACCTGGCTGGCTTCGTGCGCGGTGTGCGCAAGGTGCCAGTGCAGCCCGCCGGCCAGGCCGGTGCCGCGGCACTGCGGCGCCAGCGCGTGGCCGCGCGCCAGGGCAGCGACGCCAGCGTTGCGGCCTACCTCACCGGGCTGCTCACGGCCGATGTGCAGGCAGTGGGGGCGGGCCGTTCCACCGCGCAGATCCTGGGCAGCCTGGACGGCAACGCCAGCGCCAGCTTGCACGGCGGCACGTTGTCGCACCTGGTCACTGAACTGCTGGGGCTGGACGTGGCGCAGGCCCTGGGCGTGCTGGTGCGTGGCGACAAGCCGTTGCCGCTGCGCTGCGCCGTGCTCGACCTGGCGCTCAAGGACGGTGTGGCCACGGCGCGGCGCGGCGTCATCGACAACGCCGACAGCACCGTGCGCCTGAACGGGCGCATCAACCTGCGTGATGAAACGCTGGCGCTGCGCGCCACCGTGCGGCCCAAGGACGTTTCACCGTTGTCGTTGCGCACCCCGTTGCTGGTGACGGGAACGCTGGCCGACCCGTGCGTGGGCGTCGAAGGCGGCCGCCTGGCCGGGCGGGTGTTGGCCGCACTGGGCCTGGCCGCCATCGCCGGCCCGGCGGGCCTGCTGCCATTGCTCGACACCGGCGCGGCAGACCAGGCTGACCCCTGCGTCGCGGCCGCGGCGCCGGCGCGGGCAGCCACGGCAGCGAAGTCATGAACTTGGGCTGACGAGGCGGCGCTACAGGCGGCGCAGGCCTGTCATCGCAGGGCTGGACTTGCTGGGCGGCGCCCTTTCTGCCTGGCGGCCCTGCCCTTGCGTTCGCCAGCGCACAGAGTGATCTGCCGCTGGCTGCGACAGTTCAAGTCCACAGCGTGGCGCTCACCGGGTTATCGGCTCAGCGCGCTCCATGCTGCTCCTGGAACTATGGGCATCGCTGGCGACAATGTCTTGTTCATGCAGTCCAATCCGCAGCCCGCTCGCCCGGAACCGGCGGCGCAGCCTGAAGCTGCACCCATGACTTGGCCAACAGTTCACAACAGCAGCGGCGTGGTGAACCACAAATCAGCGCCGCACAAAACGCTGATCGCAACCGGCCCCGCCCGGGCCTTGGGGCCATGAACATGCCTGCCGCCCGCAGCGACGCACTGGAAGCCGATGTCCAGGGCCGCATCGGCGTGCTGCCGAATTTCTTCCGCCTGGGCCCCGAAGCGCCCGAGGGTGACGCAAACCTGTGGCGCTTTGCCAAGGCCGGCTACCTCGACAACCCGCTGCCGCCGCTGTTCAAGGAGCGGCTGGTCGTGGTGCTGTCGCGCTTTTGCGAGGTGCGCTATGGCATTGCGCGGCATGTCGGCTTCCTGGTCGGGCTGGGCCGGCTGGCCGGTGACCGCAACGCCGAGCCGCTGGCCATTGAACAGGTCATCCGGCTGATCCGGCGCGCGGTGCCGCGCAGCGCAGACGAGTTGGCGCCGCAACTGGCGGTGTTGCGCGCCGCCGCAGCGCCGCTGCCGGCGCTGCCCGGGCCCGACACAGCGGCCGAGCAGGCCATCTTTGCCTGCGCCACGCAGGTCTTTCTGCAAACGCCGCAGGCGCAGCCGTGCCTGGAGGTGCTGCGGCAAAGCATTGACGCCGCCACGCTGCAACACCTGTTGCTGTTCTTGGCCTTCGTGCGCACGGCTCACTTCTGGACCCAGGTGCACCCTGAACTGAATTTGGAAGCCGACGTCACCGAACTGCTTCAGGTTCACCAGGCGCTGACTGAATGCGCCTTGAATGACCCCGAGGCGCACAGCGCCGGCACGACGCAGGTGCTGCAAACCGAACTGGCGCTACTGCGCCGCGAGCCGCACCGCGCCGCGCCGCAGCCCGGCGCGCAGACGGCACTGCGGCAGGGCGACGAACTCGATCCGGCACCCCGCGGCGAGGGCCGGCGCGCCGAGGATGCCTTGCGCATCAGCGACGAGTTGCACCGCATCGCGTTCGACCAGGCGCCTACCGGCATGGCCTATGTGGGCACGCAGAAGCGCTACACCAAGGTCAACGAGCGCCTGTGCGAGATCACCGGCTACAGCGCCGCCGAGTTGCTGCACATGGAGATCGCGCAGCTCACGCACCCCGACGACCGCTCGCGCGACGCGCCGCTGCTCAACGCCTTTTTAAGCGGCGCGGCACCCACCTACGAGGCCGAGAAGCGCTACGTGCGCAAAGACGGCAGCGTGCGCTGGGTGGCGGTGACGGCACGCA
>JAYUQE010000368.1:0-3391 GCA_043756905.1 Burkholderiales bacterium
CATCCCCAACAAGCCGTTCCAGTTGCTGCGCGACTTTTCGCCGATTGCGCCGCTGAACTATTCAGACCTGGTGCTGGTGGCCAAGCCCGGCCTGGCGCAGAACAGCCTGCCCGAGCTGATCGCTGCGGCCAAGGCCAAGCCGGGCGGCATGTCGTACGCCTCGTCGGGCCCGGGCACGCCGTACCACATGGCCGGTGAGCTGTTCAAGGCGCTGGCCGGCGTCGAAATCGTGCACATCCCGTACAAGGGCAGCGCCGGCGCACGCACCGATGTGTTAGGCGGCCAGGTCGAGATGATGTTCGATGCCATCCCCACCATGGCGGAGCACATCAAGGCCGGCAAGGTCAAGGCCCTGGGCACCACGGGCAAGGCGCGTTCGGCCACCCTGCCCGATGTGCCCACCGTGGCCGAGAGCGTGCCCGGCTATGAAGCCACGCTCTGGCTCGGCTTGATGGCGCCCAAGGGCACGCCGGCAGCGTTGGTGGCGCGCTTGAACGCCGAGATCAGCAAGATCACCGCCAACGCCGACGTGCGCAAAGCCTGGGCCGTTCAAGGCACCACGGCCATGACCATGGGCGTGGACGAATTCACGCGCTATGTGCAGGCCGACATTGCCAAGTGGGCGCACATCGTCAAGGTCTCCGGCGCCAAAGTCGAGTGAGCACGCCCGCCACGCTTCACGTGCTGTGCGCGGGCGCGGCGCAAGGCCTGGTCAAGGCCATGCAGCCGGCGCTGGCGCCGTGGGTCGCGCTGCAAGCGCAGTTCGGCGCAGTGGGCGCGCTGCGCGAGGCCCTGCTGGCCGGCGCGCCGTGCGATGTGCTGATCACCACCCAAGCCATGCTGGGTGAATTGATCAGCGCCGGCGGCTTGCGCGGCGCCGGAGCTGCCAACCTGGGCCGCGTGGCCACCGGCCTGGCCGTGTGCTGCGGCGCGCCCCACCCCCCGCTGGCCACGCGCGCGCAATTGCAGGCTGCGCTGCAGGCCGCGCAGGCGCTGTACTTTCCCGATGCCAAACGTTCCACCGCCGGCATCCACTTCAGTCAGGTGTTAGATCAACTCGGCCTGGCGCAAACGCTGGCGCCGCGCCTGCACACCTTCCCCAACGGCGCCGCCGCCATGCGCGAAATGGCGCTGCGGGGTAGCGCCGCCGCGCTGGGCTGCACGCAGATCAGCGAGATCCTCTACACCGAGGGCGTCGAACTGGTGGCGCCCTTGCCGCCCGGCTTTGAGCTGACCACGGTGTACAGCGCCGCGCTGTCACAGCCCTGTACCCAGCCGGAACTGGCCGAGCGCTTCATCGCAGCGCTCACGGCGCCGTCGGCCGCCACGCTGCGGCGCAGCGCCGGGTTTGACGATTGACGAAAAGCTACCCGATGCGCCACACCCGCCTGCTGCTCGCCGCTGCCCTGTTGATCAATCTGTTTGAACCCTGCATGGCCCAGGCGCTGGACTATCCCAACCGCCCGGTACGTATCGTCGTGCCGTTCTCGCCGGGCGGCGCGGTGGACGGCCCGATGCGCGCCATCGCGCAAGAGCTGGGCAAACGGCTGAAGCAGCAGTTCGTGATCGAGAACAAGCCCGGCGCCGGCGCAACCATCGGCGCCGAGCAAGTGGCCAAGGCCGCGCCCGATGGCTACACGCTGCTGCTGGCATCGCAAACCAATGCCATCAGCGCCAGCCTGTACAGCAAGCTCAGCTTCAACCCAGTGGATGACTTTGCGGCCATTTCGCTGCTCGGCCGCGAGCCTGGCGTGCTGGTGGTGCACCCCGATCTGCCCGTGCGCAGCGTGGCCGAGCTTATCGCCCATGCCAAGGCACATCCCGGGCGGCTGAACTACGGCTCGTCGGGCAACGGCAGTGGCCAGCACTTGTTCATGGCCATGTTTGCCGCGCAGGCCGGCATCCAGCTCGTTCACGTGCCCTACCGTGGCAGCGGCCAGGCCACCACCGATTTACTGGCCGGCACGGTGCCCATGTCCATGCCGGGTGCAGCGGCGATGGTCAAGCACATCCGCGGCGGCAAGCTGCGCGCGCTGGCCACCACGGGCACGGCACGCTCGCCGCAACTGCCCGAGGTGCCCACGCTGGCCGAAAGCGGGCTGGTCGGGTTCAACGCTTACGTGTGGATGGGTTTGCTGGCGCCCAAGGGCACGCCGGGGCCGATCATCGAGCGCCTTAACACCGAGTTGAAGGCCACACTGGCCGCGCCCGAGGTGGTGGCCTACATGAAAGAGGCCGGCATCGAGACCGTGGGTTCCAGCGCCGCAGAATTCGACGCCTGGTTCCGCGACGAGCGCGAGCGCTGGGCACGCACGGTCAAGGAAACCGGCGCCAGGATTGATTGAAACGAAAGCTGCAATGAGCACAGTCACCGGCCAGGAACACTGGGCCACCAAGCCAACCGCAGACGGCGACGTGCGCCTGTTCATGTGGGAAAAATTCGTCGGCTCGCCGGCCGGCAAACCGGCCGTGCTGTTCGTGCACGGCTCGTCCATGGCCAGCCAACCAACGTTTGACTTGAGCGTGCCGGGCCGTCCCGACTCATCGGTGATGGACTGGTTTGCCCAGCGCGGTTTCGTCTGCTGGTGTGTGGACATGGAAGGCTACGGCCGCAGCAGCAAGCAGCGCGACATCACCTGCGACATTGCCAACGGTGCGGCCGACCTGGCCGCCGCCGCCGACGCCATCTTTGGCCTGCGCGGTGTGCGCAGCTTCCTCACCTACGGCATTTCTTCAGGCGCGCTGCGCGCAGCGCTGTTTGCGCAGAACCACCCTGAGCGCGTGGCGCGGCTGGCGCTTGATGCCTTTGTGTGGACGGGTGCGGGCGCCCCCACACTGGAACAGCGACGCAAGAAGTTGCCCGAATTCCTTGCAGCCAAGCGCCGCCCGATTGACCGCAAGTTCGTGTATTCGATCTTCGAGCGCGACCACCCCGATTGCGCCGACAAGGCCACCATCGAAGCCTTTGCCGACGCCATCCTGGCGCTCGATGACTCCATGCCCAACGGCACCTACATCGACATGTGCTCGCGGTTGCCGCTGGTGGACCCGGCCCGGATCAGCGCACCCACACTGGTGATGCGCGGCCAGTTCGACGGCATTGCCGCGCTCGATGACCTGATCGAATTCTTCAAACTGCTGCCTTCGCCCGACAAGCAATTCAGCATGATGAACGGCATTTCCCACGCCAGCTTCCAGCAGAAGAACCACCTGATGGCGTATCACATTCTTCACGCCTACTTCACCCAACCCGTGCCGGTTTACGCGGCGCATTGATCCGCGCCGGTTTACGCGGCGCATTGATATCCGCCGGCCGACACCGTGCATTGAGTGTTCCACGCTGCACCTTGCAGCATTTCAAACGTTAACCAGGAGAGCGCCATGTTCAGCA
>JAYUQE010000369.1:0-9414 GCA_043756905.1 Burkholderiales bacterium
GCCGCGCGCCTTTTCTTCCGGCGCCGCGTCGATCTGGTCATACGCCTTGACTTCGCCACCAAACTTGGCCGCCAGCACCGATGTCAGCGCCGCCGTCAACGTCGTCTTGCCATGATCCACGTGCCCAATCGTGCCCACGTTCACGTGGGGCTTGCTGCGATCGAATTTACTTTTTGCCATCTTCGTTTCTCCAGGTCTAAAGAGCGTTGCCCGCGGGTCGGTTTAAGGTCTACGCCACCCCGTTGGTTCACACGTCACGGGCAGCGTACGTGGGTGCGGCGTAGACCGGCTTGAATGAATCGTTACTTTGCCCGCGCCGTGACGATGGCGTCGGCCACGTTCTTGGGCGCTTCGGCGTAGTGCTTGAATTCCATGGTGTAGGTGGCGCGGCCTTGCGACATCGAGCGCAGCGTGGTCGAGTAGCCAAACATCTCGCTCAATGGGACTTCGGCCTTGATGACCTTGCCGCCGCCGGGCATGTCGTCCATGCCTTGAACCATGCCGCGGCGTGACGACAAGTCGCCCATCACCGAGCCGGCATAGTCTTCGGGCGTTTCCACTTCCACCGCCATCATCGGCTCCAGGATCACCGGGCTGGCCTTGCGGCAGCCGTCCTTGAAGCCGATCGACGCCGCCATCTTGAAGGCGTTTTCGTTCGAGTCCACCTCGTGGTACGAACCAAACGTTAACGTCACCTTCATGTCGACCATCGGGTAGCCCGCCAGCACGCCGTTGGGCAGGGTTTCGCGCAGGCCCTTTTCCACGGCGGGAATGAACTCCCGCGGCACCACGCCGCCCTTGATGGCGTCGACGAACTCGAAGCCCTTGCCGGGTTCCTGCGGCTCAATCTTGAGCACGACGTGGCCGTACTGGCCCTTGCCGCCGGACTGGCGAACGAACTTGCCTTCGACATCGTCAACCATCTTGCGGATGGTTTCGCGGTAGGCCACCTGCGGCTTGCCCACATTCGCCTCCACGCCGAACTCGCGCTTCATGCGGTCGACAATGATTTCCAGGTGCAACTCGCCCATGCCGGAAATGATGGTCTGGCCGCTTTCCTCGTCAGTCTTGACGCGGAACGACGGGTCTTCCTGTGCCAAGCGGCCCAGGGCCACGCCCATCTTTTCCTGATCGGCCTTGGTCTTGGGTTCCACCGCCTGCGAAATCACCGGCTCGGGGAAAATCATCTTTTCGAGCGTGATGATGGACGTGGGGTCGCACAAGGTTTCGCCGGTGGTGACGTCTTTCAGACCCACGCAGGCGGCAATGTCGCCGGCCAAAATTTCCTTGATCTCTTCGCGCTGGTTGGCGTGCATCTGCAAGATGCGGCCGATGCGCTCCTTCTTGCCGCGGATCGGGTTGTAAACCGAGTCGCCGCTCTTGAGCACGCCCGAATACACGCGCACGAACGTGAGCTGGCCCACGTACGGGTCGGTCATCAGCTTGAATGCCAGCGCGGCAAACTTCTCGTCATCGGCAGCGCGGCGCTCGGTGGGCTTGTCGTCGTCGTCGGTGCCCGGCACGGGCGGGATGTCGATCGGCGAAGGCATGAAGTCGACCACGCCGTCGAGCATGCGTTGCACGCCCTTGTTCTTGAAGGCGGTGCCGCAGAACATGGGTTGGATTTCGGCGGCGATCGTGCGCGTGCGGATACCAAGCTTGATCTCGTCTTCCGTCAACTCGCCCGATTCGAGGTACTTGTTCATCAGCTCTTCGCTGGCCTCGGCCGCAGCCTCAACCATGTTCTCGCGCCACTTCTGCGCATCGGCCAGCAGGTCGGCAGGGATATCCCGGAACTCGAACTTCATGCCTTGCGAGGCCTCGTCCCAGATGATGGCTTTCATCTTGATGAGGTCGATCACGCCGATGAAGTTTTCTTCGGCGCCGATAGGCACGACGATGGGCACCGGGTTGGCCTTCAGGCGCACCTTCATCTGGTCATATACCTTGAAGAAGTTGGCACCGGTGCGGTCCATCTTGTTCACGAACGCCAGGCGCGGCACCTTGTACTTGTTGGCCTGGCGCCAAACGGTTTCACTTTGCGGCTGCACGCCGCCTACGGCGCAATACACCATGCAGGCCCCGTCGAGCACGCGCATGGAACGTTCCACCTCGATGGTGAAGTCGACGTGGCCCGGCGTATCGATGATGTTGATGCGGTGCTCGGGGTAGGACAGATCCATGCCCTTCCAGAAGCACGTGGTGGCCGCCGACGTGATGGTGATGCCGCGCTCTTGCTCCTGCTCCATCCAGTCCATGGTGGCCGCACCGTCGTGCACTTCACCGATCTTGTGGTTCACACCGGTGTAGAACAGGATGCGTTCAGTGGTGGTGGTCTTGCCGGCATCGATGTGCGCAGAGATACCGATGTTGCGGTAACGCTCGATGGGGGTTTTGCGGGCCATGGTGAAACTCCAAAGACAGGAGCCGCCTCGGGTTGGTGACAACCCGTACCGGCGGCTTGAAAGCGAGGTTTAGAAGCGGAAGTGTGAGAAAGCCTTGTTGGCCTCAGCCATGCGGTGGACTTCGTCGCGCTTTTTCATGGCTCCGCCGCGGCCTTCGCTGGCTTCGAGCAGCTCGTTGGCCAGGCGCTGCGACATCGACTTCTCACCGCGCTTGCGCGCTGACTCCTTCAACCAGCGCATGGCCAGGGCCACGCGGCGCACCGGGCGCACTTCCACCGGCACCTGGTAGTTCGCACCGCCAACGCGGCGCGACTTGACTTCAACCATCGGCTTGATGTTGTTCAGCGCGACGACGAAAACCTCCAGCGGATCCTTGCTGGCCTTCTTTTCAATCTGTTCAAGGGCGCCGTAAATGATGCGCTCGGCGATGGCCTTCTTGCCACCTTCCATGATCACGTTCATGAACTTGGACAGATCCACCGAACCGTACTTCGGGTCAGGCAGGATCTCGCGTTTGGGGACTTCGCGACGACGGGGCATGTCAACTTCCTTCTTTTGCTTCAGTTGGCGCCAGCGCGTTGAAGGCGCTGTTGCCGCGAAAGGCCACTGGCCAGTGGCCGGCCTTTCACTTACTCGGCAGACCTGCTTCAGGCTGCCGCAATGAGCGGCGCGCCGGGCTGTGTGCGCCCGGCAGCACCGCGATGAGTGTGCCGGCTGTTCAGGCCTTCTTGGGGCGCTTGGCGCCGTACTTGGAGCGTGACTGCTTGCGGTCTTTCACGCCTTGCAGGTCGAGCGAGCCACGCACGATGTGGTAGCGCACGCCGGGCAGATCCTTCACGCGGCCGCCACGCACCAGCACCACGCTGTGCTCTTGCAGGTTGTGCCCTTCACCACCGATGTACGAGATGATCTCGAAGCCGTTGGTCAAGCGCACCTTGGCCACCTTGCGCAGCGCCGAATTGGGCTTCTTGGGCGTGGTGGTGTACACCCGGGTGCACACGCCGCGGCGTTGCGGGCTGTTCTGCATGGCCGGGGACTTGCTCTTGACCGCTTCGACCTGGCGGCCCTGGCGCACGAGCTGGTTGATGGTTGGCATAGGTGGATAGCGTGTTACGTTAAATGCTGCGCGGCCACCGCACAATGCCGGGGGCCGTAGGGGTTTTCAGTGGACTTTGCCGAGCACTGCACTGCAGGCAGGTCCGAGGCCGGCGTTACCGGTGGACTGCGCGACAAAGAGCGCGGCATCTTTCTGCCGAAAAGCCGAGCATTGTATGACGCAATTGAAACCACCACAAGAGCACGCGACAGAGCACGCGCAAGGGCCAACGCAAGCGGTGGTGTTGGATACCAATGCTGCGCTGGACTGGCTGCACTTCAACGACCCGGGTGCGCATGCCTTTGGCCAGGCGATCCTGGCGTGCCGCGTGCAATGGCTGGCGTGCCCGGCCATGCGTGCTGAGTTTGCACATGTGGTGCAACGTGAAGACATTCCCGCACTGCGTGGCGCCGATGCGAATGCCCTGCTGGCAGGTTGGGACGGCACGGCCCAAATACGGCCCGACCCCGGCACCCGCGCAGGCCCTGGGCTACTTTGCACCGACGGTGATGACCAGGTCTTTATCGACCTTGCGCTCGAACACCGCTGCGGCTGGTTGATCACCGACGACAAGGCCCTGCTGCGCCTGGCACGCCGTGCCCGGGCTCGGTGCGGGCTGGTCATCTGCCCACCTCGGCAGTTCACGCTGATGTCGCTGGCCGCTGAACAGCCGCTGTAAGGCGGCTAAGGCGCGGCACGAAAAAACAAAGCGGCCGAAGCCGCCTTGTCGTCAAGCTGTGGTGCCAGCCCGATCAGTCGGCGCTGCCCACCGCGGGCAGCGCATGCTCGGCATCCACCGCGGCCATTTGCGCCGCAGCCAGCTCTTCGGCCTCTTGCAGGGCGATGGCTTTGCGCTCGGTGTCGTCCATGGCTTCCTTGGCCTTGCGGGCGATGTGGAAAGCCATGCCGGTACCGGCGGGGATGAGTCGGCCAACGATGACGTTTTCCTTCAGGCCACGCAGCTCGTCGCGCTTGCCCATGATCGCCGCCTCGGTGAGCACCCGGGTGGTTTCCTGGAATGACGCGGCCGAGATGAACGAGTCGGTAGACAGGCTGGCCTTGGTGATGCCCAACAACACGTCAGCATGGCTGGCAATCGTCTTGCCTTCGCCGCGCAGGCGGTCGTTGGTGTCGAGCAACTCCGAACGCTCGACCTGCTCGCCGGGGATGTAGGTGGAATCACCCGAGTTGACGATCTGTACCCGACGCAGCATCTGGCGCACGATCACCTCGATGTGCTTGTCGTTGATCTTCACACCCTGCAGGCGATAGACGTCCTGCACTTCATCGACGATGTAGCGTGCCAGTTCTTCCACTCCCAACAAGCGCAGGATGTCTTGCGGCTCGGCCGAGCCGTCGACGATGAGTTCGCCGCGGTTGACCACCTGGCCTTCGTGTACCAGGATGTTCTTCTCCTTGGGCACCAGCTCTTCGTAGACCTTGGCGTCAGGGTCGGTGATCTGCAAGCGAACCTTGCCCTTGGTTTCCTTGCCGAACGACACCGTGCCGGTGATCTCAGCCAGAGTGCCTTTGTCTTTCGGGCTGCGGGCTTCGAACAGCTCGGCCACGCGCGGCAAGCCGCCCGTGATGTCGCGCGTCTTCTGGCCTTCCACCGGAATGCGCGCCAGCACCTCACCAGGCGCCAGGTCTTGCCCGTCGCGCACTTGCACCAATGAGCCCACCGGGAAGCCGATCGTCACCGAGTGGTCGGTGCCGGGGATCTTGACCTCGCTGCCCGCTGCATCCAGCAGCTTGACCTGCGGGCGAATCACCTTGGCCGCGCCACGGCGCTTCGGGTCGATGACGACGAGCGTTGACAGCCCTGTCACTTCATCAAGCTGCTTGGCAACGGTCACGCCTTCTTCCACGTTCTCGAACTTCGCCTTGCCGGCAAACTCCGTGATGATGGGGCGCGTCAGCGGGTCCCAGTTGGCCAGCACGGTGCCAGCTTTGAGCGACTGGTCTGAGCGGATGTTCAGCGTGGCGCCATATGGCACCTTGTGGCGCTCACGCTCGCGACCATGCTGGTCGGCAATGATGATCTCGCCGGATCGCGAAATCACCACCAACTCGCCCTTGCCGTTGGTCACATAACGCATCGTCGGGTTGAAACCGATGATGCCGTCGCTCTTGGCTTCCACGCTGTTGGCCACCGCCGCACGCGACGCCGCACCACCGATGTGGAAGGTGCGCATGGTGAGCTGCGTGCCGGGCTCGCCGATCGACTGCGCGGCGATCACGCCCACCGCCTCGCCCACGTTGACCAGGCCGCCCCGGCCCAGGTCGCGGCCGTAGCAGTGTGCGCACAGGCCGAAGCGCGTGGCGCACGTCAATGGTGTGCGCACCTTCACTTCGTCTGCGCCGGCGGCTTCAAGCAGATCGAGCGCATCTTCGTCGAGCATCTGGCTGCCCTCAAGCAGCACGGTCTGCGTCTCGGGGTGCAGCACTTCGACCGCGGTGACGCGGCCCAGGATGCGGTCACGCAACGATTCAATGACTTCGCCGCCCTCGACCAAGGCGCGCATGGCGATGCCGTTTTGCGTCTTGCAGTCGTCTTCGATCACCACCAGGTCTTGCGTCACGTCCACCAGTCGGCGCGTCAGGTAGCCTGAGTTGGCTGTCTTCAACGCCGTGTCCGCCAGGCCCTTGCGCGCGCCGTGGGTGGAGATGAAGTACTGCAACACGTTCAGGCCTTCACGGAAGTTGGCCGTGATGGGGGTTTCGATGATCGAGCCATCAGGCTTGGCCATCAGGCCACGCATGCCGGCGAGCTGGCGAATCTGCGCCGCGCTGCCTCGTGCGCCTGAGTCAGCCATCATGTAGATGGAATTGAATGACTCCTGCTCCACCATCTTGCCGTGGCGGTCGAGCACCTTCTCTTTCGAGAGTTGACTCATCATGACCTTGCCGACTTCATCGCCGGTCTTGCCCCAGATGTCGACCACCTTGTTGTAGCGCTCGCCAGCCGTGACCAGGCCCGAGACGTACTGCTGCTCGATTTCCTTCACTTCCTTTTCGGCACGCTCGATCAGGCCGGGCTTTTCTTTCGGCACCAGCATGTCGTCAATGGCGATCGAGATGCCCGCGCGGGTGGCCAGGCGGAAGCCGCTTTGCAACAGCTTGTCGGCGAAGACCACGGTCTCCTTCAAGCCGCAGCGGCGGAAACTCACGTTGATCAAACGCGAGATCTCCTTCTTCTTCAGCGCCTTGTTGATGTTGATGAACGGCAGGCCCTTGGGCAGGATCAGGCTCAGCAACGCGCGGCCCACGGTGGTGGCCACCAGGGTGGTGACAGGCTCGAATTCGCCCGCTGCGTTCTTGATGTGCTCGGTCAGGCGCACGCTGATGCGCGCGGTGACTTCCACCGCGTCGTTGTCAAGGGCCCGTTGCAGCTCGGTCAGGTCACTGAACACCATGCCCTCGCCGCGCGCGTTGATGCGCTCGCGCGTGGCGTAGTACAGGCCCAGCACCACGTCTTGCGACGGCACGATGGAAGGCTCACCGTTGGCCGGGAACAGCACGTTGTTGGTGGCCAGCATCAGCGTGCGGGCTTCCATCTGGGCTTCTATGCTCAGCGGAATGTGCACGGCCATCTGGTCGCCGTCGAAGTCGGCGTTGAACGCGGCGCAAACCAATGGGTGCAGTTGAATCGCCTTGCCTTCAATCAGTACCGGCTCGAAAGCCTGGATGCCCAGGCGGTGCAGCGTGGGCGCGCGGTTCAACAGAACCGGGTGCTCCTTGATGACTTCTTCAAGGATGTCCCACACCACCGGCGTGCCCGATTCAACTTCCTTCTTCGCCGCCTTGATGGTGGTGGCAATGCCCATGGCTTCCAGGCGCGAGAAGATGAACGGCTTGAACAGTTCAAGCGCCATCAACTTCGGCAAGCCGCACTGGTGCAGCTTGAGCGTGGGGCCGACCACGATGACCGAACGGCCCGAGTAGTCGACGCGCTTGCCCAGCAGGTTCTGGCGGAAGCGCCCGCTCTTGCCCTTGATCATGTCGGCCAGGCTCTTGAGCGCGCGCTTGTTCGCACCCGTCATGGCCTTGCCGCGGCGGCCGTTGTCGAGCAACGAATCCACCGCTTCTTGCAACATGCGCTTTTCGTTGCGCACGATGATTTCCGGCGCCTTCAACTCCAGCAAGCGCGCCAGGCGGTTGTTGCGGTTGATGACGCGGCGGTACAGGTCGTTCAGGTCGCTGGTGGCAAAACGGCCACCGTCCAGCGGCACCAGGGGGCGCAAGTCCGGCGGCAACACCGGCAGCACCTGCAACACCATCCAGTGCGGCTTGATGCCCGAACGCTTGAAGGCTTCCATCACCTTCAGGCGCTTGGAGTTCTTCTTCATCTTCAGCTCGGAGCCGGTGGCGTCGTTGCGGATCTTCTCGATCTCAACGTCCAGGTCCATCTCTTCGAGCAGCTTCTTGATGCCCTCGGCACCCATCAACGCCACGAACTCGTCGCCGAATTCGGTGCGTTTGGCCTCGAAATCGTCTTCCGTCATGATGCTGAACTTCTTCAGCGGCGTCATGCCGGGATCCACCACCACGTAGGCTTCGAAGTACAGCACGCGCTCGATGTCGCGCAGAGTCATGTCCAGCACCATGCCCAGGCGTGACGGCAGGCTCTTCAGGAACCAAATGTGCGCGCAGGGTGCCGCCAGGTCGATGTGCCCCATGCGGTCGCGTCGCACCTTGGTTTGCGTGACTTCAACGCCGCACTTTTCGCAAATGACGCCGCGGTGCTTCAGGCGCTTGTACTTGCCGCACAGGCATTCGTAGTCTTTGATGGGGCCAAAAATCTTGGCGCAAAACAGGCCATCACGCTCCGGCTTGAAGGTGCGGTAATTGATGGTCTCGGGCTTCTTCACTTCGCCGAAAGACCAGCTGCGGATTTTTTCCGGCGAGGCCAGGCCGATGCGGATGGCATCGAAATGCTCGTCGGGGGTGAACTGCTTGAAAAGGTCGAGTAGTCCCTTCATGCTTTTCTCCTTTAATTGCGCTCAAGTTCAATGTCGATGCCCAGAGATCTGATCTCTTTGACAAGAACGTTGAACGATTCCGGCATGCCGGCTTCGATGGCGTGTTCGCCCTTGACGATCGACTCATACACCTTGGTGCGGCCGTTCACGTCGTCGGACTTCACGGTCAGCATTTCCTGCAAGATGTACGAAGCGCCGTAGGCTTCGAGAGCCCAGACCTCCATCTCACCGAAGCGCTGGCCGCCGAACTGCGCCTTGCCACCCAGTGGTTGCTGCGTCACCAAGCTGTACGGGCCAGTCGAGCGAGCGTGCATCTTGTCGTCGACCAAGTGGTGCAGCTTGAGCACGTGCATGTAGCCCACAGTGACGGGGCGTTCAAACGCCTCGCCACTGCGGCCATCGTGCAAGGTGGCCTGGGTGCGGGTGCTGGTCAGCCCCTTGACGCGGGCGATGTCCTCGGGGAACGCCAGCTTGAGCATGCCGCGGATTTCTTCTTCCGTGGCGCCGTCGAACACCGGGGTGGCGAACGGCACACCGTGTTTCAGGTTGCCGGCCATCTCGATGATCTGGTCGTCGCTCAAGCTGTCGAAGCGCTCGGTCTTGCCCGACTTGTTGTACAGCTCGTCGAAGAACTTGCGCAACTCGGCCACGCGCGAATGCGCTTGCAGCATGCTGCCGATGCGCTGGCCAATGCCCTTGCCGGCCCAGCCCAGGTGCACTTCGAGCACCTGGCCCACGTTCATGCGCGACGGCACGCCCAGCGGGTTGAGCACGATGTCGGCCGGCGTGCCGTCGGCCATGTAGGGCATGTCTTCCACCGGCACGATCTTGCTGACCACGCCCTTGTTGCCATGCCGCCCGGCCATCTTGTCGCCCGGTTGCAGGCGGCGCTTCACGGCCAGGTAGACCTTCACCATCTTCAGCACGCCCG
>JAYUQE010000370.1:0-3388 GCA_043756905.1 Burkholderiales bacterium
TGCCACGCAGGCGGCGCCAGCGCGCAACTGGGACGAGTACCGCCTGTTGGCCGCGCACAAGCTGGTTGCCGCCAACCCGCGTGGCAGCTACCTGGGCGAGGTGGTGCAACCCTTGTTGGCCATACCCGTGCTCGAAATCGAACTGCACGCCGACGGCAGCGTGCAGGCCATCAAGGTGCTGCGCCAGCCCAGCCAGGCCACCGACACCGTGGCGCTGGCCACCGCGGCAGTCAGGCGCGCCGCACCGTTTGGCGCGGTGGGCCACCTGCCACGGCCCTGGCGCTTCACCGAGGTGTTTCTGTTCAATGACGAGCGCCAGTTCAAACCACGCAGCCTCGACAACTGACGCGCACTTGACGCGCAGTTGAGGCGCAGTTGAGGCGCGCAGGGCGGCGGGCACAATCAACGCCATGTTCCTGACCATCCCGACCATGCTGACGTGGGCGCGCATCGTGGCCATTCCGCTGATCGTCGGGGTGTTCTTCCTGCCGCTTGAAGCCCCGGTGCGCAACCTGGTGGCCACGGTGTTGTTCGTGGCCGTGGCGCTGACCGATTGGCTCGACGGCTGGCTGGCGCGCAAGCTCAATCAGACCTCGGCCTTCGGCGCCTTTCTCGACCCGGTGGCCGACAAATTCCTGGTCGTGGCCGCACTGCTCATCTTGTTGCAGCTCGACCGCGTCAACGCCTTCATCGCCCTGGTCATCATCGGCCGTGAGATTGCGATTTCAGCGCTGCGCGAATGGATGGCGCAGATCGGTGCAGCGCGCAGCGTGGCGGTGCACCGCGTGGGCAAGCTCAAGACCGTGGCGCAGATGGTGGCCATTCCGTTCTTGCTGTATGACGGCGCGCTGTTCAAGGTGATCGACACGCGCATCTGGGGCACGGTGCTGATCTACATCGCCACCTTGCTGACCATTTGGTCGATGGTGTACTACCTGCGCAAGGCGGTGCCCGAAATCCGGGCACGCGTGCGCTAGACGTGGCTTCTTCGGCGCGGGCACTGGCTGCAATGCCGGCGGTTTTTGTGCTCATCTGGAGCACCGGTTTCGTGGTGGCACGTTACGGCATGCTCTACGCGCCACCGTTGAGCTTTCTTTGCCTGCGCTACCTGCTGTCGATGCTGGCCTTTGCCCTGTGGTTGGGCCTGGCGCGGCCGCGCTGGCCACAGCGCCGCGAACAGTGGTTGCACCTGGCCGTCACCGGCGTGTTCATGCACGCCGGCTACCTGGGCGGCGTGTGGCTGGCGGTGAAGGGCGGCTTGTCGGCGGGCATGGCCGCGCTCATCGTCGGCCTGCAGCCGGTGCTCACGGCGCTGTGGCTGTCCAGCCGCCAGGGTGCCTCCCACGTCTCGCGCACCCAGTGGTTGGGGCTCGTGCTGGGCCTGGCAGGATTGTTGATGGTGGTGTGGCGCAAGTTGGGCGCCGGTGAGGTGACCGGCTGGACCTTGACGCTGGGCGTGCTGGCGCTGTTGAGCATCACCACGGGCACGCTGTATCAGAAGCGCTTCGTTGCGCCCACCGACGTGCGCGCCGCCAACTTCATTCAACTGCTCGGCGCCATCATCGTCAGCCTGCCGTTCGCGCTGTTGGAAAGCGAGCCCGTTCAGTTCGAGCCGCAGATGCTGGCGGCGCTGGCCTGGTCGGTGGGCGTGCTCACGCTGGGCGGCAGCTCGCTGCTGTTCATCCTCATCCAGCGCGGCGCGGCCACCCAGGTCAGCAGCTTGATGTACATGGTGCCACCGTGCACGGCGCTGATGGCCTGGTTCCTGTTCGGTGAGAATTTGTCGCTGCTGGTGGTGGCCGGCTTTGTGCTCACCGCTGCCGGCGTGGCCTTGGTGGTGCGCAAGCCGGCACACAGGCCCACTGAACACACTGAACCCATTGAAAGCAAATAGACATGACGACACATCGCATAGCCGTGTTGGCCGGCGACGGCATCGGCAAGGAAGTGATGCCCGAGGGCCTGCGCGTGCTCGACGCCGCGGCGCGCCGCTTTGGCATCAGCTTGCAAGTGGACGAATTCGACTTCGCCAATTGCGACTACCACGCCCGCCACGGCAGCATGATGCCGCCCGACTGGAAAGACCGCCTTGGCGGCCACCACGCCATCTTCTTCGGCGCCGTGGGCTGGCCGGCCTTGCTGCCCGACCATGTCTCGCTGTGGGGCTCGTTGCTCAAATTCCGGCGCGACTTCGATCAATACGTGAACCTGCGCCCGGCGCGGCTGATGCCGGGCATCCGCTCGCCGCTGGTGGACAGGCAAGGCCAGGCCCTGAAGCCCGGTGCCATCGACATGCTGATCGTGCGCGAAAACACCGAGGGCGAGTACTCCAGCGTGGGCGGGCGCATGTTCGAAGGCAGCGAGCGCGAGATCGTGATGCAGCAAACGCTGATGTCGCGCGTGGGTGTGGACCGTGTGCTGCGCTACGCCTTCGAGCAGGCCATGCGCCGGCCGCGCAAGAAGCTGACCTCGGCCACCAAGAGCAACGGCATTGCTATCACCATGCCGTACTGGGACGAGCGCGTGCAGGCCATGGCGCAACAGTTTCCCGAGGTGACGGTCGATCAGTTTCACATCGACATCCTGTGCGCGCATTTCGTGCAGCGCCCGCAGCACTTCGACGTGGTGGTGGCCAGCAACCTGTTCGGTGACATCTTGTCTGATCTCGGCCCGGCGTGCACCGGCACCATCGGCATCGCACCGTCGGCCAACATCAACCCCACGCGGCAATGGCCCTCGCTGTTCGAGCCCGTGCACGGCTCGGCGCCCGACATCCATGGCCAAGGCATTGCCAACCCGATCGGGCAGATCTGGTCGGCCGCGCTGATGCTCGACTTCCTCGGCCACCGCGCTGCGCATGACCATGTGGTGACGCAGATCGAAGCCTTGCTGGCCGACCCGCATGCACCGCGCACACCCGACCTCGGCGGCAACGCCAGCACCGCGGAGTTGGGCCGCGCGCTGGCTCAAGCGGTGGCCGCGTGAACGGAAAAGGTGTGTCTCGCGCTGGGCTTGTCAAGCGTGCAACCCCAGCGGTGTTGCTGTGCGGTGCAGCAGTTTCGCGGGCATAGAATCCGCCGCTTCGCTGTGCGCGTGCAGCGGGTGCCGCAGGCCTTGACACTGCGCGGCGGCACGGCTTAAATGATTTCCCGGTGCCGCGTAAACAACGCTGCCGGCCCGGCTCAACACCATCCGAACCCATTGTTGAGACACATCCTTTGAGGGGGATTCTTCGTGAACAAGAGTGAACTGATCGAACACATCGCCAAGCAAGCCGACATCTCGAAAGCCGCTGCCGGGCGCGCGCTGGATGCCACCGTGGGCGCCATCAAGACCACCCTGAAAAAGAGCGGCAGCGTTTCCATCGTCGGCTTCGGCACCTTCGCGG
>JAYUQE010000371.1:0-3385 GCA_043756905.1 Burkholderiales bacterium
ACGGTGTGTACTTGCGCTCGGGCGCAAAAGGGAACTCATGGCCCGGGCCGAAGACGTGGCAATGTGCATCCACGCTGCCGGGTGGCAGCTTGAACTGCGGCTGGGTGGGGCCGGCGTACCAGTCGAGCCAGCCGGGGGTTTTTTCAAAGGTCATGTCAGGTCTTCTTCAAATGAGCCAGGATGCGGTCAGCCTCGATGCGCCAATCGGCGCTGCGGGCAAAGCCCGGCGCGGTGCGCTGGCCAAACAGGCCGGCATCGGCCAGGTCAGCCACCCAGGCCTGGCGCTGTGCCGTGCCGTGCGCGCTATAAGGTTCCAGGCCGGCTTCACGAACGGTTTGCGCCACCTCAAGCACTTCTTCGCTGCGCCGCCGGCCATGTTCGATGACACGCTGGAAGAAGTAGGCCGCCTGCTTTTCCCAATCGATACCGGGAAAGGTTTCCTGCAGCGACGCGATCACCGCGTCTTCAACGCCATGGGCGCGCGCGCTGGTGAAGCTTTCGATCACCATCGCCTCCAGGCCCTTGATCATCACACTGCGGCACATCTTGGTGGCCGAGGCCACGCCGAGCTTGGCGCTGACCACGCGCGGCTTGAACCCGAGCGCTTCAAGCTTCGGGCAAAGCGCCGTGGCATCGGGCCCGCCCAACAGCAGCGGCACCTTGATGCGGTAAGGCGGCAGCGAGGTCATCACCGCGCCTTCCACATAGCGCGCGCCGCTGGCGTTCACCAGCGCGGCCGCGGCGATCTTGGCGCCGGGCGAGGCGGAGTTGAAGTCGAGGAAGAAGCTGCCGGCCTTCAGCCCTGACGCACAGGCCTGCGCCACGGGCACGGCCTGGCTGGCGGTGACGGCGGACAGCACCAGATCAGCTTGCTGCACAGCCGCCTTGTGCGAGTCGGCCAACACCACACCATGCTGCGCCGCGTTGGCGCGCATCGCGCTGCCCAATTCAGTTTGCTGTTTGATGTCGAACGCGACCACCGCCACGCCTTGCGCGCGCAGGTCTTCGGCCAGCGTGCGGCCTACTTCGCCATAGCCGATGATTGCAACCGACATGGTCAGTCGATGTAGCGCAAGCCGGCCTTCTCAAGCCCGGGCCGCATGTTGTACATGTCCAACCCCAGCGTGCCAGTGGCCAGCTTGGCGCGCTTGGCGCCTTCGTTGGTTTCGCGTTCGGTGGCGGCGGCCAGCGTCTTGGCAGCCATCGCACGCGGCACCACCACCACGCCGTCATCATCGGCCACCACCACGTCGCCGGGCGTGACCAGCATGCCGGCACAGACCACCGGGATGTTCACCGAACCGAGCGTGGACTTCACCGTGCCCTTGCTGCTGATGGCCTTGCTCCAGACGGGGAAGCCCATTTCGGTGAGCGTCTTCACATCGCGCACGCCGGCGTCAATGATCAGCGCACGTGCGCCGCGGGCCTTGAAGCTGGTGGCCAGCAGGTCGCCGAAGAAGCCGTCGGTGTTGTCGGCCGTGCAGGCCACCACCACCACATCGCCGGGGCGGATTTGTTCGGCCGCCACGTGCAGCATCCAGTTGTCGCCCGGGTGAACGAGCACCGTGACGGCGCTGCCCGACACCTGCGCGCCGGCATAGATGGGGCGCATGTACGTGTGCATCAGCCCGACGCGGCCCATGGCTTCATGCACGGTGGCGCTGCCCAGCGGCGCCAGCGCATCGGCAACATTGGCGTCGGTGCGGGTGATGTTGCGGTAAACGACTCCGAGTTCAAACATGGTCACAGGCCCTTGCTCTTGAGTTGTTGATCCAGCCGCGGGAACACGCGCCGCGCATTGCCTTCGTAAATGGCCTGGCGCTCGGCCGGGGTGAGCGCAGCGGCTTCGATGTAGCGCTTGGTGTCGTCGTACTGGAAACCGGTGTCGGGGTCGATGTCGCGCACCGCGCCGATCATCTCGCTGGCGAACATCACGTTCTTCACCGGGATCACCTTGGTCAGCAGGTCAATGCCCGGCTGGTGATAGACGCAGGTGTCGAAGTACACGTTGTTCAACAGGTGCTCGTTGATGTGCGGTTTTTTCAGCATTTGCGCCAGGCCCTTGTAGCGGCCCCAGTGGTAAGGCGCGGCGCCGCCGCCGTGCGGGATGATGAAGCGCAGCGTGGGGAAATCCTTGAACAGGTTGCCTTCAAGCATCTGCATGAAGGCCGTGGTGTCGGCATTGATGTAGTGCGCGCCCGTGGTGTGGAAGCAGGCGTTGCAACTGGTGCTCACATGCACCATGGCCGGCAGGTCGTACTCCACCATCTTCTCGTAGATGGGGTACCAATGCTTGTCGGTCAGCGGGGGCGATGTCCAGTGCCCGCCCGAAGGGTCGGGGTTGAGGTTGATGCCCACGTTGCCGTATTGCTCCACGCACTTCACCAGTTCGGGGATGCAACTGGCCGGGTCCACGCCCGGGCTTTGCGGCAGCATGGCCACTGGAACGAAGTGCGCCGGGAACAGTTGCGCCACGCGGAAGCACAGCTCGTTGCAGATGGCCGCCCAGGTGCTGCTCACTTCAAAGTCGCCAATGTGGTGGGCCATGAAGCTGGCGCGCGGGCTGAACAGCGTCAGGTCGCTGCCGCGTTCTCTCATCAGCTTGAGCTGGTTGAGTTCGATGGTTTCGCGCAGCTCGTCGTCGCTGATTTTCAAGTCCACCACGCGCGGCTTGAGCGCCGGGTCTTTGATGCCGGCAACCTGCGCATTGCGCCAGGTCTCCAGCGCCTTCGGTGCGGTGGTGTAGTGGCCGTGGCAGTCGATGATCACGGGCGGCTCCTGAGTGTTCGGTGGGCTGGCGAATCTGCCGGCGTGTGCGCCAAGGGCGGCGCTGCGGGTGCGGATTCTTGAATAAGATCAGACATTCATCAATGGCATGGCTGATCTAGGAGCCTGTCGGGCTTTGGGTCGGGCCCGCGCCGAGGTGAGTTGCCGTGCCAGGCTAGGCGCCATCGAGGCGTGTGGCGGGGCCACACAACGAGCTGGCAACGACGCCTGGCATGGCAAATCACCTCGGCCCTTCGGGTTGGGCCTGCAAAGGGGCTGATCCGTCGTTGCAAAGCCTCGCTGTGCCACCCGGCACAGCTGCGTTTTGCGCCTAGGCTGAGCCCCTTTGCAGGCCCAATGCGGGCCCGACCCAAAGCCTGACAGGCTCCTAACAGTTATTGCAACGTGGCATGGCACGCGGGCATGGACCTCAAGCAGCTTGAATACTTCGTGCAGGTGGCCGAACTCGGCGGCTTCACCCGCGCCGCCGCCGTGCTGCAGGTGGCCCAGCCGGCGCTGAGCCGCCAGGTGCGTTTGCTTGAAGTGGAACTGCGCCAGCCGCTGCTGCTGCGCAATGGCCGCGGCGCCACGCTCACGCAAGCCGGGCAACGCTTGCTGG
>JAYUQE010000372.1:0-3349 GCA_043756905.1 Burkholderiales bacterium
CAACGGTCGCCCAGCTTGTCAGTCCGCTTTGGCGCCCGAGGCGCGCACGATCGGGCCCCAGCGCGTGGCCTCAGCCTTGTTCATCTCAGCCATCTGTTCGGGCGTGCCGGCAATGATGCTGTAGCCCAGTTCGGTCATGCGCTTGACGAATTCCGCCGACTTGCTGCCCTTCACCACGGCCTCGTTCAGGCGCGTGATCTCGGCCTTGGGCGTGCCCGCCGGCACCGTCAGCCCGAACCACACGCCCGACTCATAACCCGGCACGCCGGCTTCGGCCACGGTGGGCACGTCGGGCAGTAGCGGGTCGCGCCGCGCGCCGGTAACGGCCAGCGCGCGCAGCTTGCCTGCCTTGATGTGCTGCAGCGCCGAGGGGATGTTGTCGAACATCATCATCACCTGGCCGCCCAGCAGGTCGGTCACCGCGGGGGCGCTGCCCTTGTAGGGGATGTGCAGGATGTCGACCTTGGCCAGGTGCTTGAACATTTCGCCCGACATGTGCACGCTGGTGCCGCTGCCCGAAGATGCATAGGTCATCTTGCCCGGCTCGGCACGCGCCGCGGCAATGATCTCGGCCACCGAATTGGCCTTCACCGAAGGGTGCACCACCAGCACGTTGGACAGCGACACCAGCGCGCCCACGGGCTCCAGGTCCTTGATCGGGTCGAACGGCATCTTGGTGTACAGCACCGGGTTGATGGCGTTGATGCCGCTGGTGGTCATGAACAGCGTCAGGCCGTCGGGTGCCGAGCGCGCGGCTTCTGCGCCGCCGATGTTGCCGCCGGCGCCGGGGCGGTTTTCCACCGTCACGGTCTGGCCGAGGATCTTTGTCAACTCGGTGGCGATGGCGCGCGATGCGATGTCCACCGCACCGGCCGGCGGGAACGGGCAGATCAGCCGGATCGGCTTGGCCGTGTTCGGTTGCGCCTGGGCCAGCGGCATGGTGGCCAGGGTGGCCAGGGCCAGGATGCGCAGGAGGGGTCGAATCATGTGCTTGTCTCCGAAAGGTGGGGTGGGGCAGGCAGGACGCAATTCAGTGTAGCGGCGGGCGGTGATGCAGCGGCCGCGGCGCTGCATCTGCGGCATTGCGTGCGCGCCACTGCGTCCGATCCGCGCGCCGAGCTTTCACGGCCCGTGGGGCTGTGTGCGCTGTCACACAGACGCTGGCCGGCAGCGCCGGTTAAAAACATCTGCATGCAGCGGCGCGCAAGCTGGGTTGTGCAGGGTGGTCGCCACAAGGCGAGCGCTGCGCTTTGGCAATGGCGTGCCGTTGCAAGCCGCCACATGGCTGTGCGCCGCAGCCGGCACTGCGCCACCGCTGCGCCAGGCTCCATCAGCGGCGCCACCGCCGCAGCACGTTGAACGCCCCGGCCGCGCGTCACCAATTGGTGGATGTGGGCGAAATTCAGCGCCAGTCGCTGCTGGCGCAACTCGGTGTACTCGACACCGACCCCGAGCCCGCGTTCGACGCCTTGACCCACGCCGCGGCGGCGCTGACCGAGTGCCCGATCGCGCTGATCAGCCTGGTCGATGGTGAGCGCCAATGGTTCAAGGCCCGCGTGGGCATGGATCTGAAGCAGACCCCGCGTGAGTGGTCGTTCTGCAGCGTCGCCATCCGCACGCCCGATTTGCTCGAAGTGCGCGACGCCAAAACCGACCTGCGTTTTGCCAACAACCCGCTCGTCACGGGCACGCCAGGCGTTCGTTTTTACGCCGGCCAGCCGCTGACGGTGGATGGCATCCGCATCGGCACCCTGTGCGTCATCGACACCCGTGTGCGCGAGCTCGACAGCAAGGGCCGCGAGGCCTTGCAAGACCTGGGCGCCGCCGCCGCGGCCATGCTGTCGCAGCGCCGCCACCGCGTGGCCAGCGCAGAACAGCAGCAGCGCCTGACCGAGTTCGCCATGGTGGCGGGCGACTGGCTGTGGGAAACCGACACCGAACACCGCATCGTCTGGATGTCGCCCGCCTACGCCAACCGGCCCGCGCTGCAAGAGCCCTGGGTGATGGGCCAGCAAATGTCCGACGGGCCAGTGGTGGGCGTGCCAAACGTCATGCCAAACGTCATGTCCAACGCCGCGCCCAGCGCGCCGGCCACCCTGCACGGCTTGTTTGAGCGGCGGCTGGGCTTCGCGCGCGCCGTGGTGCGCAGCGACGCGGGCGCCACCCCGCGCTACCTGTCGCATTCGGCGGTGTGCCGTCTCGACTCGTCCGGGCGCTGGAATGGTTACCGAGGCATCACGCACGACATGAGCGAGCGCGTCGCCGCCGAGCTGGCGCACCGCCAGGCCGCCGCCTTGCTGGCCGACCTGTCGGCGCAAGTGCCGGGTGTGATCTTCCAGTGCCGCCTTGAGCCGAGCGGTGCGTTCAACGTGCCCTACATCAGTGACCGCATCCGCGCTGTGTGCGAGTTGGGCGCTGATGAAGTCAGGGCCAACCCCCAGTCAGCGGCGCAGCGCTGCCATCCGCAGGATCGTGAGCACGTGCTGCGCTCGTTGTTGCTCTCGGCATCGTGCCTGGCGCCCTGGCGTGAGACGTTCAGGGCGGTGCTGCCCAGTGGCGGCGAACGCATGCTGCACGGCAACGCCGAGCCCAAGCGCCTGGACGATGGCGCGGTGCTGTGGCATGGCCTGCTGACCGACGTCACCGAACAGGTCGAAGCGGCGGCACAACTGCAAGCGCTGACGGTGGCCCAGGCCGCCGCCGAGCGGGCGGTGCAGGTGTACAGCGAAATCTTGTCGCGCGTCAGCCATGAGCTGCGCACGCCCTTGAACGCCATCCTGGGGTTCGCGCAACTGCTGCGCCTGAACGGCACGGCGCAGCGCGGTGAAGACACGCTCGCTTGGGCCGCGCACATCGAATCCGCCGGCGAGCATTTGCTGTCGTTGGTGAACGACATGCTTGATCTGTCGAGCCTGGACGCCGGGCGCTTGAAACTTCAGCTCGAACCGGTGGCCATGCTGCCATTGGTGCAACGCTGCGTGGCCTTGCTCGAACCGGTGGCTCGCGAAGCCGGTGTCACGGTGCAAGTGCACGCCGATGCCGCGTTGCCCACCATCCTGGCTGACGCGCGCGCCGTCAAGCAGGTGTTGTTCAACCTGCTGGGCAATGCCATCAAGTTCACCCACGCCGCATCGGTGGTGCGCGTGCAACTGCGTTGCGCGCCGCTGGCTCTGCAGCTCACGCTGTCAGTCACCGATGCCGGGCCCGGCATCGCCGCGGATCAGTTGGCCTCGTTGTTCGAGCCGTTCAAGCGGCTGCAAAGCGGGGGTGCCGCGCCGGTGGGCACGGGCCTGGGCCTGTCGATCAGCCACAAGCTGGTTGCGGCCATGGGCGGGGAGATCGGGGTCAC
>JAYUQE010000373.1:0-9277 GCA_043756905.1 Burkholderiales bacterium
GGCGCTTTCGTGGCGCTCGACCCTTCGACCGGCGCCATCCGGGCGATGGTGGGCGGGTTTGCCTTCGGCAAGAACAAGTTCAACCGCGCCACCCAGGCCTGGCGCCAGCCGGGCTCGAGCTTCAAGCCCTTCATCTACTCCGCGGCGCTCGAACGCGGCTTCACGCCCGCCACCGTCATCAACGACGCGCCGCTCTTCTTCGATGCCGGCACCACCGGCAGCCAGCCCTGGGAGCCCAAGAACTACGACGGCACCTTCGACGGGCCGATGTCGCTCAAACGCGGCCTGGCCAAGTCGAAGAACATGGTGTCGATCCGCGTGCTGCAACACATCACACCGGCCTATGCCCAGGAATGGGTCACCCGCTTCGGCTTCGACGCCGACAAGCACCCGCCGTTCCTGACCATCGCCCTGGGCGCGGGCGCGGTCACGCCCTTGCAGATGGCCAGCGGCTTCGGCGTGTTCGCCAACGGCGGCTACCGCGTTGCGCCGGTGCTGATCACGCGGCTGACCGACGCCAAGGGCCGCGTGCTGGTGGAAAACAAGCCCGTCACGCTGGATGAAACGATGCGTGCCATCGACGCGCGCAACGCCTTCGTCATGACCAATCTGCTGCAAGACGTGACCCGCGGCGTGGGCACCGCAGCGCAGGCGCAAAAGGCGCTGGGCCGCAGCGACATCTACGGCAAGACCGGCACCACCAACGATTCCATCGACGCCTGGTTTGCGGGCTATCACCCCACCGTGGTGGCCGTGGCCTGGATCGGCTATGACAACCCACGCAAGCTGGGCGACAAGGAAACCGGCGGCGGCCTGGCCTTGCCGGTGTGGATCGACTACATGGCCCTGGCCCTCAAGGGCATACCTCAGCGCGAATTGTCGGTGCCGCCGGGAGTGGTGCAGGTCGACGGCGACTGGACGTTCGAGGAGTACAGCCACGGCGAAGGCGTGCGCAGCCTGGGCCTGGAAGACAAGATGCCGCAGCCGGCCACGCCCGAAGAGCGCAGCAGCATCCTCGACCTATTCCGGCGGTGAGACAGGCTCTGTGAACACCAGCGCCACGCCGCTCTGGGCGCTGGCGTGCTGTGACAGGGCGGCAAGGAACTCGCTGCCGTCGCGCGTATCGAGCCAGCGGCCGGCCTGGTACTTGAAGTGGTAGCCACCGGCCTTGGCCGCCAGCCACAGCTCATGCAACGGCGGCTGGGTGTTCACCACGATGTGCGTGCGGTTGGGAAAGCGCATTTCCAGCATGCCGCCGGTGCGCTGGCCGTCGATGTCCACCACATCTTGCTGCAACCAACGATCCAGATGAGCTTCTATGTTGGCCAGCATGGCCGCGGCCAGGCGGTGGTACTCGGCGTCGGTCAGCGGCGTGGCGGTGATGGCTGAAGTCATGATCGTTTACTATTCCAGGCATGAATCACGCCTTGCGAACGAGTGTAGCGGCGGCCTCGGTGGTCGCCTTGGGCATCTTGCAATTGGCCCTTTCGGGCTGTGGCCAGAAGGGCGCGTTGACGCTGCCGGCGGCGCCGCAAGCCAGCGCCGCCGCGTCGAGCGCTGGGCGATGAGCGGCGCCGCGCCCACCTTGCCGGCGCTGCTGCCCGGCGCACCTTTCCTGGCCTACCAGGACGGCAAACTGTGCCTGCAAGGCCATTCACTGCACGCGCTGGCGCAGCAGTTCGGCACACCGTGTTTCGTGTATTCGCGCGGCGCCATGCTGGCCGCCTTGGCCGCGTACCAGCGCGCACTGCACGGCCGCGATCACTTGATCTGCTACGCCATGAAAGCCAATCCGAGCCTGGCGGTGCTGAAGGTCTTTGCCGCTGCCGGCTGCGGCTTCGACATCGTCTCAGGCGGCGAGCTCAAGCGCGCGCTGGCCATCGGCGCCGACCCGGCCAAGGTGGTGTTTTCCGGCGTCGGCAAGACCGCCGCCGAAATGCGCCTGGCGCTCCAAGCCGGCGTGGGCTGTTTCAATGTGGAAAGCACGAGCGAGCTTGAGCGGCTGTCGGCCGTGGCGGTTGAATGCGGCCGCACGGCGCGGTTGAGCCTGCGCGTCAACCCCGACGTGGATGCCCGCACCCACCCCTACATCTCCACCGGCCTGAAGGGCAACAAATTCGGCATCGCGCACGATGAAGCCGTGGCCGCCTACCGGCGCGCCGCCAGCTTGCCGGGCTTGCAGGTGGTGGGCATCGACTGCCACATCGGCTCGCAGATCACCCAGACCGAGCCGTACCTGGATGCGATCGACCGGCTGCTCGACCTGGTCGAAGCGGTAGAAGCCGCTGGCATCGCCATCGCGCATGTCGATGTCGGCGGCGGCCTGGGCATCGCCTACGCCGATGAAACACCACCACCGGCTGATGTGTTGATGCACCAGGTGCTGCAGCGCCTGGATGCGCGCGGCCATGGCCAGCGCAAGTTGCTGTTGGAACCTGGCCGCTCGCTGGTGGGCAACGCCGGCGTCTTGCTCACCGAGGTGCAGGTGCTCAAGCCCGGCGCGCTGAAGAACTTCTGCATCGTCGATGCGGCCATGAACGACCTGCTGCGTCCGGCGCTTTACAACGCCTGGGTGGCCATCGTGCCATGCCAGCCGCGCACCGATGCGGCCCTGACCTGGGACGTGGTGGGCCCGGTGTGCGAATCAGGCGACTGGCTGGGCCGCGAGCGCGCGCTGGCGCTGCGCGAAGGCGATGTGCTGGCCATTCTTTCGGCCGGCGCCTACGCCATGGCCATGGCCAGCAACTACAACAGCCGCGGCCGCGCCGCCGAGGTGATGGTCGATGTTGGCCGGGTGCAGCTGATTCGCGAACGCGAAACGATGGAGTCTTTGTACCGCGGTGAGCGCTGCTTCGACGCGGGCTGACGGCGTCAAGCCGGCTGGCGCCCTTCCTGCACGGCGTGGCAGGCAATCTGCACGCCGTTGATGGCCAACAGCAGCGGCCGTTCGGTCTTGCAGCGTTCATTGGCCAGCGGGCAGCGCGGGTGGAAGCTGCACCCCGTGGGCGGGTTCAGGGGGTTGGGCACCTCGCCCTGCACGGGCGTGCGCGAGCGACCCGACATGTGCACATCGGGTATCGCATCGAGCAGCATGCGCGTGTACGGGTGCTGCGGCGCGTTGAACAGCACCGCCTTGTCGGCCAGCTCGACCAGGCGGCCCAGGTACATCACGCCGACCTGGTCGCTCACGTGCCGCACCACGGCCAGGTTGTGTGAGATGAAGAGGTAAGTCAGGCCCTGCTGGCGTTGCAGGTCTTTCATCAGGTTCAGCACCTGGGCTTGAACCGACACATCGAGCGCCGAGGTGGGCTCGTCGCAAACCAGGAACTCGGGCTGCGTGGCCAGCGCGCGGGCAATCGAGATGCGCTGGCGCTGGCCACCGGAAAACTGGTGCGGGAATTTGTCCATGTCCACCGCGCCCAGGCCCACCGCATGCAGCAGGGCGGCCACCTTGTCGCGCAGCACAGCCGCGTCGGCCAAACCATGTTCGCGCAGCGGCTCGCCCACGATGGCCAACACCTTCCAGCGCGGGTTCAGGCTGGCGTACGGGTCCTGGAAGATCATCTGCATGCGCCGGCGCAGCTTGCGCAAATCGGCCGCGCTGCTCTTCAACACGGCCGTGTCCTGGCCGTCGAAGTGAACGCTGCCGCGCGTGGGCGCGTGCAGGCCCACCAGCAGGCGCGCCACGGTGCTCTTGCCGCAACCCGATTCGCCCACCAGGGCCAGCGTCTTGCCGCGCTCGATGCTGAAGCTCACGCCATCGACCGCATGCACGAACTGGCGCGCCTTGCCTTCGACCACCCGGTTCAGCCAGGGCGCCGAGACATCAAACGTCTTGGCCAGGTCGTGCACCTGCACCAGCGGCGTCATGCGGCGGCCCCGCCTTGATGCAACCAGCAGGCTGCCCGGGTGGCCGTGGCCGGGAGCAGATCGGGCCGTTCGACGCGGCAGCGCTCGAACACGTGTTGGCAGCGCGGGTTGAACGCGCAACCGGCGGGGATGGCGTTCAGCCGCGGCATGCTGCCGCTGATTTGCGCCAGGCGCTCGCGGTCGTCGTCCATCGCCGGTATCGAGCCCATCAGGCCGCGCGTGTAGGGGTGCGCGGCCTGGTGGATGACATCGCGCACCGGGCCCACTTCAACAATGCGCCCGGCGTACATCACCGCCACGCGGTCGCAGGTTTCGGCGATCACACCCATGTCGTGCGTGACCAGCATCACCGCCGCGCCGTGGTCTTTGCACAGGCGCTTGAGCAGGGCAATGATCTGCGCCTGGATCGACACATCCAGCGCCGTGGTGGGCTCGTCGGCCACGATCAGCTTGGGTTCAGCCGCCAGCGCCAAGGCGATCACCACGCGCTGGCGCATGCCGCCTGAAAACTGGTGCGGGTACTGGTCGAGCCGCTGTTCGGCCGCGGGGATGCCGGTTTCCTGCAACAGCATGGCCGCGCGCGCACGGGCTTGCACATTGCTCAGGCCCAGGTGCGTCTGGATGGTTTCAATCAACTGCCGGCCCACGGTGTGCAGCGGGTTCAGCGAAGTGAGCGGGTCTTGGAAGATGGCACCGATGCGCCGGCCGCGAATGGCCCGCATGGCCGCCGGCGGCAGGTTGTCGATGCGCTGGCCTTCGAGCCAGATTTCGCCGCCGGCAATGCGCCCGGGCGGCTCCAGCAGGCCGATGATGGCCGCACCGGTGAGTGACTTGCCGGCGCCCGATTCACCCACCACGCCGAGCACTTCACCGGCAGCGATGTCAAACGACACATCGTCGATCGCCAGCAGGGTGCCGCGCCGGGTGGGAAATTCCACCCGCAGGTTCTTTACTTCGAGCAGCGGTGTGGCCATCTCAGCGTAACCGCGGGTTGAGTGCGTCACGCAGCCAGTCGCCGAGCAGGTTCACGCTCAGCGCAATCAGGATCAGCATGATCCCGGGGAAGATGGCGATCCACCATTCACCGGAAAACAGGAAGTCGTTGCCGATGCGGATCAAGGTGCCCAGCGACGGCGAGGTGGGCGGCACGCCCACGCCCAGGAACGACAACGTGGCCTCGGTGATGATGGCTGCCGCGACCTGGATGGTGGCCAGCACCAGCACTGGGCCCAGCACATTGGGCAACACATGGTGGGCCATGATGCGATGCGGCGGCACACCGATCACACGGGCCGCCTGCACGTATTCCTTGTTGCGCTCGACCAGCGTGGAGCCGCGCACCGTGCGCGCATAGGGCACCCAGCCACTGAGCGAGATGGCCACGATCAGCACGCCGAAGGCCAAGGTGGTGTCGGCGTTCGGGAACATGGCACGCGCCACGCCGAAGATCAGCAAGGCGATGAGGATCGACGGGAATGACAGCATCACGTCGCACACGCGCATGATGAAGGTATCGGTGCGCCCACCCACGAAGCCGGAGAGCAAGCCCAGCCCCACGCCGACGAACATGGACACGATCACCGACGCCACACCCACTAACAGCGAGATGCGTGCGCCGTACATCAGGGCCGAGAGCATGTCGCGGCCTTGGTCGTCGGTGCCCAACAGGTACGTTGCCCTGCCGCCTTCCAGCCAGGCTGGTGGCAGACGTGAATCGTTAAGTTCCACGGTGGCCAGATCGAATGGGTTGTGTGGTGCCACCCAACCCGCGAAGACGGCACAGAACACGCAGATGAAGGCGATGACCGAGGCCACGATGGCCATCGGTGAATTTTTATAGCTGTGCCAGACGTCGCCGTCGAGAAAGCGCGCCAAGGCGCTGGGCGTGGCGGCGGTGTTCACGGTGCGGGTTTCAGCGGCCATGTCGGCTCAATGGGCCGGTGCGCTGGACTCCACGCGCAGGCGCGGGTCCACGGCAAAGTAAAGCAAGTCGACCACCAGGTTGATGACCACGAAGATCAGCGCCACCAGGCACAGGTAGGCGGCCATCACCGGCACATCGGCAAACTGCACGGCCTGGATGAACAGCAGGCCCATGCCAGGCCACTGGAAGACCGTCTCGGTGATGATGGCGAAGGCGATCAGGCCGCCGAGCTGCAAGCCGGTGATGGTGAGCACCGGCACCAGCGTGTTGCGCAGGGCGTGGCTGAAGTAGACCGCGCGGTCGCTCAGGCCGCGGGCGCGGGCGAACTTGATGTAGTCGGTGCGCAGCACTTCCAGCATTTCAGAGCGCACCAGGCGCAAGATCAATGCGAGCTGAAAGATCGACAAGGTCAGCGCCGGCAGGATCAGGTGCTTCAAGCCATCCACGCTCAGCAGCCCGGTGTTCCAACTGCCCAGTGCCACCACATCTCCACGGCCAAAGCTGGGCAACCATTTGAGCACCACCGAAAACAGCAAGATCAACAGGATGCCGATCAGGAACACCGGCAAGGACACGCCGAGCAACGACACCGTCATCACCACTTGCGACGAGAAACGGCCGCGCCGCAGCGCGGCATACACACCCAGTGGAATGCCCACCACCAAGGCGATGACGGCAGCGCAGAACGCCAGCTCCAACGTGGCCGGCAAGCGTTCGACGATCAACGAAGACACCTTGCGCCCCTGGCGCAGGCTCAGGCCGAAGTCACCTCGAACGGCATTGCCCACGAAGCGCGCGAATTGAACCGGAAAGGGCTCGTCCAACCCCAGGTCTTTGCGCAGTTGCTCGCGCTGGTCTTGCGTGGCGTCCTGGCCCAGCATGTTTGACACCGGGTCGCCGACATGCTGGAACAGCATGAACGCGATGAAGGCCACGGTGAGCATCACCACCAGGGCTTGCACGAGACGGCGAAGAATGAAAACTAGCATTCAGAAGCGGATTCGGCGGTGGCAGCGCCCAAGCTCGGGCGCGGCGTGATGATCGCGCGCCAGCAGGCGCGGCAGGAACGGGAAAACGTGGGTGCACGGTGTCACCTGGGGAACAGGTGCTCACCTTCATGGAAACAAAAAAAGGCCACCTTGCGGTGGCCTTTCGGTTCGGCGATGGCGGGCCCTGGTGTGCGGCCCGCCAGCCGAGATCAGAATGCGTGACGAACGCCAAAGTCGATGCCGCGCGACGAAGCGCCCAGGGCGTTGGCAGGGCCAGCGCCGATGGTGTAGTTGGCACCGGCCTTGTTCGAAACGCGCGAGTAGTCGGTGTACAGCGCGGTACGCTTGGACAGGTTGTAGATGTAACCCACGGCGAATTGGTTGGCATCGATGGTGTCGAAGCCGGTGCCCTTGCCGTCGCTGCGGGTGAAGCCCACACGAACTTCCGACTGGCCCAATGGCATGTTCATGCCCAGGTGCAACAGGTTTTCCTTGCGGCCGTTGACGCTGGCCTTGCTGACGTTGTAGTAGCCCTTGAAGGTGGCGAAACCGGCGTTGAACGAGCCACCGATGTTGCTCACCTTGAAGGTCTGGCCCGCCGCCACCTTGGTGCTGCCGGCGGCAACAGCCACGTTCACCGGGCCGGCGGCCCAGCCAAAGCGGAAGCTGGTGTGCTTGTTGTAGCCGTTGGTCAGGGTGGTGTTCTCACCAGCCGAGACCATCACCTGGCCGTACAGACCGCCCAGGTTGGTGGGCAGGTTGTATTCGATCGAGTTGTCAGCACGCACGAAGGTACCGGCGTTGGTGCCCAGACCAGCGGAACCGGCCGAGATGTTGAGCGAGTTGCCCGGGCCATTGGTGCCGAACGCGTCAAAAATCGTCGTGGTCCAGAACTGGGGCGTGTACTCACGACCCAGGCGAACTTCACCGAACGCGCCTTCCAAGCTGACGTATGAACGGCGGCCAAAGAACTTGGTGCCGCTGGCGGCGCCCTGGGTGGCCGTGGTGTTGGGTTGGGCGCAGGCGGTGGTCGTGGTAGTGACCAACGTGATCGGGGTGGTCGTGCTGGTGCTGGTGCAAGAGATCGAAGTCGACTGCAAGCTGCCGGCGTTGCCGACATCATTGTTCATGCCGGCTTCGAGCCAGAAGTTGGCCTTCAGGCCACCGCCGAGGTCTTCCGTGCCACGGAAGCCCAGACGGTTGCTGTTGTAGCTGTTGTTTTGCATCAGCTTTTGCGTACCACCGGAATTCTTCACGCTGAGCAAGGACAGGTCAACAACACCAAACAGGGTCACCGACGATTGGGCCGCAGCGACGCTGGCAAACGAGCCGAGCACCGCCAGAGCGAGCATTGATTTCTTCATTGCGACTATCTCCTAAGTTGAACAAGAGGTCCCGATTGGTGGGTTCACCCGGGTCCCCAGGGAAGGTGGGGTTGATCTGACCAACCTCCTCATCGGAAGCTGGCGCTATTGCACCAGAGCGCTCTGCCGCTTGCAAAGACTTGGCCTCGAATTCGGCCTTGAATGTTGTCTGAGAACAACGAGCGACGCCACATGCAGACGGCCTCACAAGCGGTGTTACGCCAAGTCGCGGGCGTATGCTCAGCAGATGAACACCATCGACCAGGCCATTAACACTTTCGACATGGCTTTGCGAACGCTCGGCGGCACGGCACTGGCCACGCGCCCTTGCCCGGCCGCCCCGACCGGCGCGCCAACCACTGAACTGAATGACGCGCAGCGCCGCCTGTCGGGTGCCCTGATGCGGGTGAACCATGTTGGCGAAGTGTGTGCACAAGCGCTGTACCAGGCCCAGGCCCTGACCACGCGCAACCAGGTGCTGCGCGAGCAACTGGCCCAGGCCGCCCGCGAAGAAACCGACCACTTGGCCTGGACGGCGCAGCGCCTGGCCGAGCTGGGCAGCCGGCCCAGCCTGCTGAACCCGCTTTGGTATGCCGGCGCCTTTGCCATGGGCCTGGTCGCCGGGCGCATGGGCGACGCACACAGCCTGGGCTTCGTGGCCGAAACCGAACGCCAGGTGGAACAACACCTGGCCGGGCACTTGGACCGCTTGCCCGTGGAAGATGCGGCGTCGCGTGCCATCGTCGAGCAAATGAAGATTGAAGAACGCCAGCATGCCGAAAGCGCGGTGCATGCCGGCGCCGCCGAATTGCCGCTGCCGGTGCGCCTGGCCATGCGTGCTGCGGCCAAGGTGATGACCACCACGGCGCATCACCTCTGACAAGCCCAAGTCCCTCGCGGTGCGCGCATCCGCGGGGATTTGTTCGGCGTCGGCGCAGCACAAGCCGAAGCGCATTCAAGCGGCGCGCACCTCGTAGCCGCTGGTGATCGCCGCGGTCTTGGCCAGCATGCTGGTGGCCGAGCAATATTTCTGATGCGATAGCTCAATGGCGCGGGACACTGCCGCATCCGCCAAACTCTTGCCCGTCACCACGAATTGCATGTGGATGCGGGTGAAGACCTTGGGGTCG
>JAYUQE010000374.1:0-3344 GCA_043756905.1 Burkholderiales bacterium
TGCCAGCACACCGCATCACGGCCCGCTCGGGCGCGTCCAACTGCCGTTTCTAGGTTGAAGGCGCTTTTGCCTGAACACGGGAGATCCCAAGTGCAAGCATCACCAGGTCGTTTCGCATTGGCTTTCACCTCGCTGGCCGCGATCCTCGGCACCGCCGCCTGCGGTGGCGGTGGCGTGACGAAGCCACCAACCAAGCCCCGGCCGCTTCTGCCAACGTGGAACGCGCGACTGTCCTCGCAGTCCGCAAGCCGCCACCCCCGCCGCCGCCCGCCCCGACCACGGATGCCACGCTGGCACTTGCATCGGCCAGTGCCTCCGGCCAGGCGGTCGACGGTGATGTTTGCGCCGTCTCGGCCGATGGTGGCAAGGTCTTGTTCACCTCGTCGTCAGGCACCCTGGTGGCCGGCGATGTGCGGCCATTCGCCGCCGACATCTTCCTGAAGAACTTCAACGGCAACGGCGTCACACGCGCGGTGACAGCCGTCTCCCGCACCTTGACCTGCCTGGCGATGACGCCTGACGCCAGCACCGTGGTCTTCATCGCCGATGCCACCAACGGGCAGGTGGATGTCTTCGGCAACAGCGGAACCGAACCGGCCATCATGGTCAAGAACCTGGCGACTGGCCAGCAGACTCGCGTCACGCCCCTGCTCAGCAGCCTGGCGAACGTCAGTGGCTTCCAGTTTGCAGGCGTGTCGGACGATGGCACGCGCCTGGCCTTCATCGCCCAGCCCACGCGCAGCTGCAGCGGGTACGACTGCACTGCGCTCGGCCCGGCGCGCATGCTGCTGCGCGACCTGGCCACGGGCTCGCTCATCAACCTGGAAAGCCAGGTTCGCTTCACCACATCGCAAGGCGTCGCGGACGGTGATGCCTGGCTTTCACCCAACGGTCGGACGCTGGCGTTTTCGAGCCGGGCCATCTACCCGCAGGCAGGTGACACCACGCCCATGAGCGACGTGTTCGCGCTCGACATCGCCAGCGGCAGCGTTCGCCTGGTGAGCGCCGATGCCGCGGGGCTCCCGCTCACCTTTCCCGGCTTCGGCGGTGTCGGTCCGATGTGGGGCGTGCAGGCCTTCCTGGCCGGCAGCAGCAAGATCGCCTTCTTCACCGACTACGCCACCAGTGTGGGGCCGGCTGGCGTGTATGTGAAAGACCTCGCCAGCGGCGCACTCAACCGCGTGCTCGACCGCAACCTGACGTACTCGGTGGGCAACCGCGCGGCGCTGAGCTTTTCAGACGATGGCCGCAAGGTCGCGTATGTGGAGTCCACCGGTGGTGGGCTCACGGCCACCAGTATTCCGCGCGTGGTCGATCTCGCCACGGGAGCGCGCGTGAATGCCGCCACACTGACCAACGGCACGGCAAGCAATGGACGCGTCACCACGAACGTGCTGATTTCGCGCGATGGCCGAAGCGTGGCCTTCGGCAACAACGGCACCAACTTGCTGGGCGGTCTGTCGCCACTGGGCGGGGCAGAACTTCGGGCCTACCTCAAGCTGCTGCCTTGAAGTGAAGGTTTGGCGTCGAGGCGCGCAGGCCGTCTTCAACACCGCGCCCGCAGCTTCGACGCGCACTGCACGAAGGTAGACCAGTGAGCTTGTCGCGCAGACGACAAAAAGCCCGGTAGCGAACCGGGCCTTTTGTTGTGCCAGCCCGGGTGAACCGGGCGGGCGACCTTCAGACCTGAATTCAGGCCTTCTTGGCCATCTTCTTCGACTTCTTGGCCTTCTTGGCCATCTTCTTGGGGGCGGCCTTGTCGGCAACAGCCGGGGTGGCAGCTTGCGCAGCCGGGGCGACAGCGGTCAAGGCCGGCTTGATGGCGGCAGCAGCCGGGGCGGCGGGGGCGGTCTGGGCGAAGGCGCCCGTGGCGAACACGGTGGCGGCGAGGGCGAGGATGAGCTTGTTCATGGTTGAGTCCTAAAACGTTTTGGGGTACCGAGCAAAAAGCGCTCTGGGGCACAACGCAATGGTTTGCAGGTGGTTGACTCTGCGGCGCAAAAATCCGCAACGGCTTGGGCGGCAGAGGTGTCGCGGCAGCCGCTGCCCATGCTGTCAGACAAACGTGCCCTCGCGCAGCCACTTGGTGGCGACCCACTTTTCACCTTCAAGCACCGGCGCGCCGCCGTGCAGGGTGCGGGTGGCGGGGTCGGGCCGGTCATAGCTGAAGAACACCGCATTGCCCTTGATCGCGGCCACTTCCAGCGCAGCGTCGGGGAAGGTCGTGGCGCCGCCGCGCGCCGGCGTGTTCAGGTACATCACCAGCGTGCCCACGCGCTGGCCGCCGCGCTGCAGGATGGTGGGCGTGCCGCTGTGCGCGGGGTCGAAGTAATCAAAGTGCGGCCGGTATTCGGCACCTGGCCGGTAATGCAGGATCTGCAGGCCTTCGCCGCGTTCGAGCGGCCAGTTCAGCAAGGCGGCCACACGCAATTCGATGCGCTGGATGAGCGCTGACTCGCCGCGCTCGAAGAACATGCCGTCGCTGGTGCGCGCGGCGTTGACTTCACTGCCCCCAGTGGCGTTGACCACGGTTTGCGAGCGTTCCAGCCGCGGCTGGGCCTGGCTGATGAGCTCGTCGCATTCAGCGTGGGTGAGCAACCCGCCAAACACCATCACGCGCGGGTGTTTCAGGTTCATCACCACCGCCACCGGGTGGTCGTCAATCACGATGACGCTGGGCGCCCCGGCCAACGCCGGCTCGGGCAGAGGCACTTGCTGGCGTGGCACGGCGGTGGGCGCGGTGGCTTGGGCCGGTAGCAGCGCCACGCCCAGGGGCAGGGTGGTTTGCAAGGCGTTGCGCGCGGTGGCGTCGGCCCAGCCCCCGGCCAGCATGGTGCGCAGCAGGTCTTGCGGCTGGCAGCCCTTGGCCACTTGCTCCAGGATCCATTGCCGCAGTTCGTTGGTGACGGCCTGGCTGGTGGCGGAGGATTCAGTCTTGGTGTTCATGGCGAAATTCTGCCGCGCCTGCTGCCTGGTGTTCAAGCCTGCTGGCGCCGAAACACCCAGCGCTGGGCGGTGGAAGCGGCCGCGGCGTAGGCATAGCCGCCAGCGGTGAATTCGCGCAGGCCCTCGGGTTGAGCCAGGCGCTGCTGCACCGCATAGCGCGCCATCATGCCGCGCGCCCGTTTGGCAAAGAAGCCCACCACCTTGTAGCCGCCCGCGCCGGCGGATTGATCTTCAAACACGCACTCGATCAGCCGGCCACGCAGCGCCGCCGGCTGCACGGCCTTGAAATATTCCTGCGACGCCAGGTTCACCACCACCGCCTGCCCGGCCTGGCGTTGACTTTGCTGTTCCAGCCGCTGGTTGAGGTGCTCGGTGAGCAAGTCACCCCAGTACGCATA
>JAYUQE010000375.1:0-9272 GCA_043756905.1 Burkholderiales bacterium
GGCCGCCAGGGCCCAGGTGCCCCACTGCGCCGCAGCGCCCTGCGGCAAGGCCAGCAGCAGCAAGGCGGCCGGTGTGCCGGCGAGGCCGGCCAGCCACGCCGGCTGGGCCGCGGCGCAATCGCGCAAGTCGATCACCTCATGGTCTTGTGCCAGGGCCATGAAGGCGGCCTGGTCGGCCAGCGCCGTGTGCTGCACCACCAGGCCCGGCGCCTGGCTGGCCGGCAAGCCGGGGCTGGCCAGGCGCAGGCTGCAGCTCGGGCGCGGCGCGGGCGCCAGGCCGGGCGCCAGGCCCGCCGCAGCCTGGCCATCGAGCACCTGGCGCAGCACGCAAAAACGTACACCCAGACGCGCGCCAGCCAGGCCTGGCGCACCCAGGGCGCAGGCTTCCCAGGCCAGTGCGTCCAGCGCCACGGGCAGTTGCAGGTGCAGGCGCGGCGGTTGTGTGCGTGGGTGCGGCCAACGTGCCAACAGCGCGGCCACGCCTGCCGGCAGGGCGGGTTCGCTGCCCAAGGCCTGGGCGCCGTGGCAGAACAGGCCATGCCCGTCGGTGACGAAAGCGGTCAACAGCGAACCCTCAAGATGCAATGTCAGGATCAGCGGCCAGCCGTTTGTGGGCGGTGAATCGCTGGCCAGGCCGCTTTGCATCGTTGTGGTTTATCGCGAAGGCTTCATCCACATTCTGTATGACGCTTCGCTGCGCCGGCAACGCGAACTAACCATGGCCTGCGCGGGCGCGAAGCGGTGTGCGGGCCGCGCCGCGCCGCGCCGTGTTAGCCGCCGCGCCGGCGCCGCGTCAACGCCGCGTACCAGCCCGACACCTTGGTTGGCGCCAGGCGGTACAAGAAGTCGGCGACCTTCGCGTCGCGCCCGATCAGCAGCCGCGGCTGGCCCGACTCGATGGCGCCGACGATCGCCAGCGCGGCCTGCTCGGGCGTGGTGCGGGCCAGGGCATCAAAGTTGCGCGCGAGTTCATCGGCGCTGCGCGCCACACCGGCCAAATCAACAATGCGCGCGTCGCGCACGATGCGCGTGCGAATGCCGCCCGGGTGCACGCACAGCACTTGCACCGGGCTGTTGCGCAGTTCCAGCCGCAATGAATCACTGAAGCCGCGCACCGCCGCCTTGGCCGCGTGGTACATGCTTTGCGTGGGCACCGACACCATCGCAAAGATGCTGGAGACGTTGACCAGCAGCGCCTGTGGGCGCTGGCGCAGTTGCGGCAGGAAGGCGCGGCAGCCATGCACCACGCCCCAGAAGTTGATGTTCATCAGCCATTGCGCGTCCACCGTGGTGAGGCTTTCAACCGGGCTGACCAATGTGACGCCGGCGTTGTTGACCACGATGTCGGCGCCACCCAGGCGCAGATGCGCTTCTTCGGCCAGCGCAAAAAGGTCTTGCTCGTTGCCCGTGTCGGTGCGCAAGCCGTGGCAGGTGGCGCCAGCCGCAGCGGCTTCGGCGCAGGCGCTGGCCAGGTGTTCTTCGTTGATGTCGGCCAGCAGCAGCCGCGCGCCGCGGCGGGCGAATTCCAGGGCCAACGCGCGGCCGATGCCGCTGGCCGCACCGGTGATCACGATGGCCTTGCCGGCGATGTTCATGCCAGTTTCTTCAAACGTTAAAGCGTGGGAATCAGCGCGACGCGATCGCCTTGCGAAACTGTTCGAAGGTGTCCTTGATGACACCTTCTTCGTTGCCCATCGGGCTGTCGCGGCCCTGGCCGGCCACGAACAGGGTTTCCTGGGTTTCGTAGTCGAACGCGGCCAGCACGAAGACGCGCAAGCGGTACCAAGGATCCGAATTGCCTTGGTAGGTCAGGCGCACCACCATCTTGTCGCGCCGCTCGCTGTCGGGCGGCACGTTGCCGGCCTGCACCTTGGCCACGGCCTTGCTGGCGGCGTCGAGCCCGCCGCCGGTATCGAAGCGCAGCGCGGCATGCGTCGCCGCGTCCTTGCTGCGCAGGAACGCCAGCGCCGGCGCCACCTTGATGGCGAAGTTCACGTTCTGCGGCAGCGCGCCGCCGCTGGCCTGCGCCACGCGTGCCGGGTTCAGCGTTTGCTGGATCACGCCCAGCACGTTGCCTTCGCGGTCGAGCAGCGGCCCGCCCGAATTGCCGGGCTGAATCTCGGCCGAGACCTGCACCTGCTTGGGGTCGTCGCGGATGCCCGCGGTGGCGCTGACCAGGCCCTTGCTCATGCGCGCGCTGTTGCCCAGCAGGCGGCTCAAGGGGTAGCCGATGGTGAAGACGTCTTCGCCCAGGCTGTAGGCCTTGGCCTCGGAGCGAAAACCCAGCACGGCCGCACCTTCGGGCAGCGGCTCGCGCAGCTTCAGCAACGCGAGATCGGCGGCCTTGTCGGTGTGCAGCAGGTCGGCCAGCATGCGCTTGCCGCCCAGCGTGAGCGTGGCCACGGTGAAGTTGCCCAGCACATGGGCGCACGTGAGCACATGGCCTTGCGGCGTGATGACAAAGCCCGTGCCCTGCGGCGAATCGACCGGGTTCTTGTCGTCGGCCACGCTGACGGCAAAGCCCATCGCCTTGAACTCGGCCACCGCGCGCGGCACCACGCTGCGCGGGTCTTCCTTGGGCGGGATCAGCACGATCTGCTTGTAGCTCTTGAAGCTGCGCGTCTTCACCGCGTCAGACACCTTGTCGTTGTGGATGAGTTGGGTCGAGACCGCGCAGCCTTGCAACAGCACTGCCAGCGCCGCCAGCTTGACCAGGTTGAACAATGCGCGCAGGGTCATGATGGTTCAGCCTTGTTGAGCAAAGGGTGCGTCAAAGGGAACTTCTGCAGCGGGGCAAAGACGCTGTCATCCACCGTGATGGCGGCCAGCGGCAGACGCTGGCCCTTGAGGTGGTCTTCCATGCAGCGCAGCACCAGCGGGCTGCGCATGCGTGCGCCAAACGCGCGCATCTCGTCGGGCGTGAGCCACACGGTGCGAACGATGCCGTGGTCAAGCCGCAGGGCGGCGTCGGGCTCGCTGATCAGGCCGGTGTACGCGAAGCGCAGGTAGGTCACGTCCTGCCCGGCTTTGCCAGCACGCGCCGGGCGCTGGAAGCGCGACACGTACACGCCCAGCAGCGCGCGTGGCTCGAAGCGGCAGGTGGTTTCTTCCAGGCATTCGCGCGCCACCGCTGTTGTGGGTGATTCGCCCTGCTCCAGGTGCCCGGCGGGGTTGTTGAGCATCAGTCCTTCGGGCGTGTGCTCTTCCACCAGCAAGAAGCGCCCGGCGCGTTCAACGATGGCGGCCACGGTGACAGAAGGTTTGAAACGCGGCGCTGTCATCGTTCAATGGTAAACGTGGCTGGAGGAGTTGCCGTGAACCTGTGTAAGCTCGCCGCCCTGGGCGCCGGGTATAACCCCGGCCTCTTTCAAACCACACAACAGCCGAGGAGAACCCCATGCTGATCGGCGTACCGCTGGAAACCGCCGCGGGCGAAACCCGCGTGGCCGTCACGCCCGAAACGGCCAAGAAGCTCAAGGCCCAGGGCCACACCATCCGCGTACAAAGTGAAGCCGGCGTGGCCGCCAGCGCCACCGATGCGGCCTATGTGGCCGCCGGCGCCGAGATCACCGATGCTGCCGGCGCGCTGGGCGCCGAACTGGTGCTAAAGGTGCGCAGCCCATCAGCCGAAGAATTGCCGTTGATGAAGAACGGCGCCGCCCTGGTGGGCCTGCTCAACCCGTTCGACAAAGAAGGCCTGGCGCGTGTTGCCGCTGCCGGCCTGACGAGTTTTGCGCTCGAAGCCGCGCCGCGCACCACGCGCGCGCAAAGCATGGACGTGCTGAGCAGCCAGGCCAACATCGCCGGCTACAAGGCGGTGATGATCGCGGCCAACGCCTACCAGCGCCTGTTCCCGATGCTGATGACGGCCGCCGGCACCATCAAGGCCGCGCGCGTAGTCATCCTCGGTGTGGGCGTGGCCGGCCTGCAAGCCATCGCCACGGCCAAGCGCCTGGGCGCGGTGATCGAAGCCAGCGACGTGCGGCCCAGCGTGAAAGAGCAGGTTGAATCACTCGGTGGCAAATTCATCGACGTGCCCTACGACACGCCCGAAGAAAAAGAAGCCGCCGAAGGCGTGGGCGGCTATGCCAAGCCGATGCCGCAGAGCTGGCTGGACAGGCAAAAGGTGGAAGTGGCCAAGCGCGTGGCCAACGCCGACATCGTGATCTCCACCGCGCTGATTCCCGGCCGCGCCGCGCCGGTGCTCATCACCGAAGAAATGGTGAAGAGCATGAAACCGGGCAGCGTGATCGTCGACATGGCCGCGCCGGCCGGCGGCAACTGCCCGCTCACCGAAGCCGGCAAAACCGTGGTCAAGCATGGCGTCACGTTGGTGGGTGAGACCAACATCCCGGCCCTGGTGGCGGCGGATTCTTCGAGCCTGTACGCGCGCAACGTGCTCGACTTTCTGAAACTCGTCATCACCCAGGAAGGCAGTTTCAATGTGCCGCTGGATGACGACATCGTGGTCGCTTGTCTCATGACCCAATCCGGTGAAGTGAAAAGGAAGTGACCATGGAACTCGTCTCCCCCACCATCACCAACCTGATCATCTTCGTGCTCGCCATCTACGTCGGCTATCACGTGGTGTGGACGGTCACGCCCGCGCTGCACACACCGCTGATGGCGGTGACGAATGCCATCTCGGCCATCGTCATCGTCGGCGCCATGCTGGCCGCGGCGTTGACTGAAACCATGCTGGGCAAGACCATGGGCGTGCTGGCCGTGGGGCTGGCAGCGGTGAATATCTTCGGCGGCTTTCTCGTCACGCGGCGCATGCTGGAGATGTTCAGGAAGAAAGAAAAGAAAGCGGTTGCGGAGGTGCAGAAATGAGCCTCAACCTCGTCACGCTTCTCTATCTCGTGGCCAGTGTTTTTTTCATCCAGGCGCTCAAGGGCCTGAGCCACCCCACCACCTCCATCCGCGGCAACCTGTTCGGCATGGCCGGCATGGCGATCGCCGTGCTCACCACCGCCGCACTCATCGTGAAGCTAAGCGGCGGCGCGGGCCTGGGCATGGGCTGGGTGCTGCTGGGCCTGGTGGTGGGCGGCGGCTATGGCGCCTGGCGCGCCAAGACGGTCGAGATGACCAAGATGCCCGAGCTGGTGGCGTTCTTCCACAGCATGATCGGCCTTTCAGCGGTGTTCATCGCCATCGCCGCGGCGGTGGAGCCCTGGGCCTTTGGCATCACTATCAAGGGTGGCGAGATCCCCACCGGCAACCGGCTTGAACTCGCGCTTGGCGCGGCCATCGGCGCCGTCACCTTCAGCGGCTCGGTCATCGCCTTCGGCAAGCTTTCGGGCACCTACAAGTTCCGTTTGTTCCAGGGCGCGCCGGTGCAGTTTACCGGGCAGCACATGCTCAATGCGCTGATGGGGCTGGCCATGCTGGCCTGCATCGTGGGCTACACGCTGACGCAGTCGAACCTGTTCTTTGCGCTGATGCTGGTGCTGGCCTTTGTGATCGGCGTGACGCTCATCATCCCCATCGGCGGGGCCGACATGCCGGTGGTGGTGAGCATGCTCAACAGTTACTCGGGCTGGGCCGCGGCGGGCATCGGCTTTTCGCTCAACAACGCGATGTTGATCGTGGCCGGCTCGCTGGTGGGCAGCTCGGGGGCGATCCTGAGCTACATCATGTGCAAGGCCATGAACCGTTCGTTCTTCAACGTCATCCTCGGTGGCTTTGGTGGCGAGGTCACCGTGGCCGCCGCCGGCGGTGCCGTGCAGCGGGCGGTTAAAAGCGGCAGCGCTGATGACGCCGCCTTCGTGCTGGGCAACGCCGAGACCGTGGTCATCGTGCCTGGCTACGGCCTGGCCGTGGCGCGCGCGCAGCATGCGGTGAAGGAACTGGCCAGCAAGCTCATCGCCAAGGGCATCACGGTCAAGTACGCCATCCACCCCGTGGCCGGGCGCATGCCGGGCCACATGAACGTGCTGCTGGCCGAGGCTGAAGTGCCGTACGACCAGGTCTTCGAGATGGAAGACATCAACGGCGAATTCGGCCAGGTTGACGTGGCCATCATCCTGGGTGCGAACGACGTGGTGAACCCGGCCGCGCACACCAAGGGCAGCGCCATCTACGGCATGCCCATCCTTGAAGCCTACAAGGCCAAGACGGTGATCGTGAACAAGCGCAGCATGGCATCGGGCTACGCGGGCCTTGATAACGAACTGTTCTACATGGACAAGACCATGATGGTCTTTGGCGACGCCAAGAAGGTGGTGGAGGCGATGGTGAAGGCGGTGGAGTAGGGCCGGCTTGTTTAAGGCAAGCCTGTGAAGTGGACATAAACGGCCGGCGTTATTTCAGGATCCCTGCACCGGCTTGATGGGTCGCCAACCACAGCGGCAGCGGCGATTTGTAATACACTGGCTTCGACTCGTGTATTACTTTCGGGAATCACCATGACGCTGACCGTTCGCCTGCAACCGGAACTCGAATCGGCGCTCGCGTTGCACTGCGCCGAGCGCGGCGTGACCAAGAGCCTGGTGGTGCAAGAAGTGCTGGCCGAGTACTTGGCACGCCCCGGCGCACAGCGTTCGCGCCGCAACGCTGCGCCCGCGCAGCCGGCCGAGCCCAGCGCCAACTACCGTGCTTTCGAGGCCCTGGGGCTGATCGGCTGCGTGGAAGGCGTCGGCCCCGCCGACAAGGCGGGGGTGCGAGCGGCCATCCGCAGCAGATTCGAGGCGAAGCGGGCCGTGCGCGAGGCGCGCACCACTGAGGCGTTGGCCACCAAGCCGGCGGCCGGCCCGAAGCGTCACGTCGCCCGATGACGGGCCGCAAGCGCAGCGCAAGCGGCGACATCCGGCCGCAGCCGCCGCGCGATGCGGTCTTGATCGACACCGGTTTCCTGGTGGCATTATTTGATCGCCGCGAGCGGCTCCATGCGTCGGCCAGCGCCTGGTTGAGCGCCGAGCGGCGAGCGCTGTGGACCGTGCCGTCGGTCGTCGTGGAGGCAGCGCACTTCCTCCCCGGCAGGCCGCGCGTGGCCTTGGCCCGGGCCGCATCCGCCGGTGTCGTACATGTGGCCGTGCCCGACGCTGCGGCCTATGGCCGCGTCGCGGTGCTTTTGGAGCGCTATGCCGACCTCGACCCCGATTGGGCCGACGCCGAACTTGTGTGGCTGGCCGAGACGGCAGGTATCGCCAGCGTCGCCACGCTCGACCGCGCCGACTTCAGCGTCTATCGCCTCCACGGCCGGCGCGCCTTCGACATCGTCTGGCCGGCTTAAGCATGCCCACGCTCGATTGGCTGAACCGCGACGAAGCCTTCCGCATGGCCCAGCGCGTGCCCACCCGCGTGTTGCGCCCGCATGCGCAATGCGGCGCGGCGGGGCCTGAATTCGGCGCTGCAGCGGCGCAAGACAACCTGCTGATCCAGGGCGACAACCTGGAGGCGCTGAAAGCCCTGCTGCCGTTCTACCGCGGCCGCGTGAAGTGCATCTTCATCGACCCGCCCTACAACACCAAAAGCGCGTTCGAGCACTACGACGACAACCTGGAACACAGCCAGTGGCTCACCATGATCCTGCCGCGGTTGCAACTGTTGAGGGAACTGTTGAGCGACGACGGTTCGATCTGGGTCACCATCGACGACAACGAGGGGCACTACCTCAAGGTGATGATGGACGAGGTGTTTGGGCGCGGGAATTTCGTGGCGTCGTGCGTTTGGCAGAAACGCTATTTACGAGAGAACCGAGAGTCGATTGGTGATGTTCATGACTACGTGCTTGTCTATGCGAGGTCGCCGGATACGTTCAAAGAAACTCGCAATCTCATTCCGCTCGACGACGAACAGGCAAAAATTTATCGGAATCCGGACAACCCGCGCGAAGCCAACCCGGCCAAGCGGTGGCGCGCACTGCCTATGACAGCGCAAGGCTTCCGCCCGAATCAGATGTATGTCATTACTGCACCAAACGGCACAACGCACAGACCACCTGAAGGACGTTGCTGGTCAACGATTGAATCCGAGTACCTGAAGCTGCGAAGTGCAGACCGAATCTACTGGGGCAAGGACGGCAACGCACAACCCGGCGTGATCCGCTTCTTGTCCGAGGTCAAGGGGCTTGTGCCATGGACCTGGTGGAAACATGAGGAAGTTGGCCACACGGACGAGTCCAAGAAAGAGGCGAACGAACTGTTCGGCGGAGATGTGAGCTTCGGTACGCCCAAGCCGGAACGGCTTGCGCAGCGAGTACTTCACATCGCCACCCACCCCGGCGACCTCGTCCTCGACAGCTTCCTCGGCAGCGGCACCACCGCTGCCGTGGCGCACAAGATGGGCCGGCGCTGGGTCGGCATCGAGATGGGCGAACACGCCATCACGCATTGCCTTCCGCGCCTGCAAAAGTGGTTGATGGCGAACAGGGCGGCATCAGCGCGGCGGTGAACTGGCAGGGCGGCTGCGGCTTTCGCGTGCTGCAACTCGGCGCGCCGCTGTTCGATGCGCAGGGCGATATTCACCCCGAGGTGCGCTTTGCCGACCTGGCCGCCTTCATCTGGATGCGCGAAACCGGCCTGGCCCTGCCCGCGTTGACGCCCGGCACGCCGTTGCTCGGCGTTCACGGGCGTGACGAGGCCGCGCTGGCGGCACGGCCGGGCACGGCCTACCTGCTGCTGTTCAACGGCGTGCTGGGCGACCTGCGCCCGGCCAGCGGCAACGTGCTCACCGGCGCTGTGCTCGACGCGCTGAACACGGCTTGCCCACATACCGGCCCGCGCGTGATCTACGGCGAAGCCTGTCGCCTCGGCCCGGCGCGGCTGGCGGCCGAAGGCATCACCTTCAAGCAACTGCCGCACGCGGTGCCGCAATGACCAGCTTCACCCTCAAGCGCTACCAAGTGCAGGCGCTTGATGCGCTGGATGCGTACTTGCGCGAAGCACGCCTGACGGGTGCCCGCTCGGCCTTCGAGAGCCAAACTGGCTACGGCTACAACCCCGAGCCCTTTGGCGAAACGCCTTGCGTGTGCCTGCGCATCCCCACTGGCGGCGGCAAGACGCTGCTGGGCGCGCATGCGCTGGGCCGCATGGCGCGCGAATGGCCTTCACTGGCGCCGCAGCCGCTGGCCTTGTGGCTGGTGCCCAGCGAAACGATTCGCGCGCAAACGCTGAATGCGCTGTCCAGCCCCGGCCACCCATTCCGTGAAGCGCTGGCGCAGGGTTGCGGTGAAAGCGTACGCGTGTGCAGCCTGGAAGACGTGGCAACCTTGTCGCCCCAAGACTTTGATGCCTGCGCGGTGGTGGTGGTGGCCACCATCCAGAGCTTTC
>JAYUQE010000376.1:0-3337 GCA_043756905.1 Burkholderiales bacterium
AGCGGCGCAGCGCCCAGATGCCCACGGCGCCGCAGATCAGCACCGCCACGGCGTCGATGAGTTGATCAACCAGCCCGCGGAAGTGGAACGCCGCTTCCAACGCCGCCATCACGCCGATCATGCACAGGAAGGCCAGCACCATGTGGCCATGGCTTTGCAGCAGCTCGCGTTCATACCACTTGCGAAAGCCGTGTTTGCGCAGGCCGGCGATCAGCTTCATGGCGGCGGTGCTGGCGGCGTTGGCGATGCTGTTGGCGTTGTTGGCATGGCAGCTTGCAGCGCCTGGCATCGGGCCTGTGCGACGGCCTGGCCCACCGCCGGGCCGCGTTCGCCGCGGGCCAGTGCGGCGCTGGCGGCAGCAGCAGCGTCGGTGCCAGCCACCACTTGCAGCGCACGCGCCAGGCGTTGGCGCAGCGCGGGCGATGCGGCCTGGCCGGCACCGGCCACCAACTCGCTGGCGTGCAGCACCTGCGCAAAACGCTGCGGCCGGCGCAGCGCGTCACAACGCTCCAGCAATTCAAGCAGGCCTTGCGCGCCCAGGCCGGCGCTGGCCTGAACGGCGGCATGTTCGCGCGCCAGCACGGCAGCCACTTCCTGGCAGTCGTTGCCCACGCGCAGGCGTTCGCCCAGCGGCGGCGGCGCCACGTTGCGCCTGGCCCAGTGGCTCAGGCAGGCATAGCGCACCGGCAGTTCGGCCTGCTGCGCGGCGCCGGCGTCCAGCGTGGCCAGCAGCGCCGGGCTGGCATCCAGTTCGGGCAGCAGCTTGCCCAGTGCGCCGCAGCCGGCCAGCAGTTCGATCATGCGGCTGGGCTGGCGCTCCATCAGCCCGCGCGCCAGCTCCTGCCAGACACGCTCGCTGACCAGCGCATCCACCTCGCCGGCAGCGACCATGCTGCGCATCATCTCAAACGTTGTGTCGGCGACGCTGAAGTCGACAAAGCGCGCCGCAAAGCGGGCCAGCCGCAGGATGCGCACCGGGTCTTCGGCAAAGGCCGGCGATACGTGGCGCAGCACGCGCGCGCGCAAGTCGGCCTGGCCGCCGTAGGGGTCGATGAGCGCGCCGTCAGCGCCGCGCGCCATGGCGTTGATGGTCAGGTCGCGGCGCGCCAGGTCTTGCTCCAGCGTCACGCTGGGTGCGGCGTGAAAGGCGAAGCCGTGGTAGCCGGGGGCCGATTTGCGTTCGGTGCGCGCCAGGGCAAATTCCTCGCCGCTGTGCGGGTGCAGGAAGACCGGGAAGTCGCGCCCCACGGGGCGAAAGCCGGCGTCCAGCATGAGCTGCGGTGAGCCGCCCACCACCACCCAGTCACTGTCACTCGCCGGCAGGCCGAGCAGTTCGTCGCGCACCGCGCCACCCACCTTGAAGGCCCGGGCCGGCGGCGGCAAGCCTGGCCAGGTGGCCATGGTCAATGCTCTGGCTCTGAGCGGCTCTTCCGGTAGGGCTCGTCTTCCTCGACATAGTCTTGCTCGCCCAACGCGGCGTTGATCCAGTGCGCCACACCCGGGCGGGCCACCAGGCGTTCGACATAAGCGCGCGTGGTTTCACCCACGGGCAGCGCGTAGGTGCGCAAACGCATGCATACCGGTGCAAAAAAGGCGTCGGCCGCGCTGAAGGCGCCGAACAGCATGGGCCCGCCGCTGGCGGCCAGCGCGTCGGCGAAAAGTTGCTCGATGCGCTGCACATCCTTGCGCACGCCTTGTTGCTCGGCCCAGATGCGCGCGCCGGTCTTGGGCAGGCTGGCTTCGATGTTCATGGGGCAGGCACTGCGCAGCGCGCCGAAGCCCGAGTGCATTTCGGCGCACAGGCTGCGTGCGCGTGCCCGGGCTTTCGGGTCGGCTGGCCAGACGCCGGCAGCGGGAAACTTTTCGTGCAGGGTTTCGGTGATGGCCAGGGTGTCCCACACCACCCGGCCGTCGTCCCCCGGGCCGTCGTCCCCCGGGCCGTCGTCCACCAGCACCGGCACCTTGCCGGCGGCACCGAGCCGGGCCACGGCGCGCGCAAAGGCCGAGCCGGCCTTGAAGCTGTCAAAGCGCAGCAGCTTCTCTTCGAACGGCAGGCCCAGTTCGCGCATCAGCACGCCCGTGCGCATCGACCACGACGAATAGTTCTTGTTGCCGATGTAAAGCGTCAGGGTCATGGTGGGCTCAGCGCCTTGTCAAGGCAGGTCGGGGTTGGGTGGCGTGGCGCCGGGTTCGCGCGGGCCGATGTTCGCGCCCAGGCGCGGGCGCAGCGCCGGCACGCGCGAGCCCAGCACGTGGCTGTAGTACACGGCGTTGCTCAGCACCTTCTTCACATAGTCACGTGTTTCGTTAAACGGGATGTTCTCGGCCCAGATGGCGGGCTCGAGCACCGGGCCTTCGCGCCAGCGCCGTGAACGGCTGGGCCCGGCGTTGTAGGCCGCGGCGGCCAGCGCCTGGCTGCCGTCAAAGTCGTCGAGCACCAGCTTCAGGTAGGCCGTTCCCAGGCGCAGGTTGGTGTCGGGCTCGCTGATCATGTCGGCGCTGTACGGCAGGCCAATGCGCTTGGCCGTCCAGCGCGCGGTGGCCGGCATCAGCTGCATCAGGCCGGACGCGCCCGCACTGGAGCGGATGTCGGTGATGAAGCGCGACTCTTGCCGGATCAGGCCGTACACGTAGGCCGGGTCCAGGCCGATCTCACGCGCCTTGGCCAGCACATCGCGCCGGTAGGGCGTGGGGTAGCGCTGTGCCATGTCCACTTCCACCCGGGTGCGCTCGCTGGTGTTGATGCAGCGGTCCCACACCTGGGCGTCGCAGGCGCGTTGCGCCGCGGCCAGCAGCTCGCGCTCGGCCATGCCGCGCAAGGCGAAGTTCCATTCGCGCACGCCTTCGTTGCGCAAACCCAGGTTGATGAGTTGCAACGCCCGGGTCAGGCCCGGGTGCGCCTGGGCGGCGTCGCGTTCGGCCGCGCTGAGCGCCAGCGGCGCGGCGGGCAGCTTGATGGCACGGCCCAGGTCTTCGCCGGCCAGCTTGCCGTAGAAGTTGAGCTGCTGGCTCAAGGCTTCGAGTGGGGCGCGCGCCGCGCTGCGCGCCACGTCGCCCGTCTCGCCCGGCGCCGCGCGGGCCTGGGCCGCGCGGGCGCGCCAATAAACCCAGGCTGCATCGGCCTGTTCAGATTCGCTCATGGCCGCGATGGCGGTTTCAACCAGGGCCCAGCGTTCGGGCGTGCCGGCATCGGCGCGCAGCGCGGCCCGTACCAGCCAGGCCAGGGTTTCATCGCTCCACGCTGTGGCCGCGCGCTGCGTGGGCGAAAGTTGCGCGCGCAGCGCCAGCGCCTGCTTGTAGTGCGCCACCGCGCCCGGGTGCAGCTTCAAGGCCGCCT
>JAYUQE010000377.1:0-9247 GCA_043756905.1 Burkholderiales bacterium
GCCCGGCGCGCTTGAAGAAGCACGCAGCCTGATCGGCGTGCCGCTGCGCCGCACCGGCCAGACCTGGAACACCGAGGCCGCGCCCGACAGCGTGCGCCACTTCTGCTGGGGCCTGGGCGATGAGAACCCGCTGTTCTGCGACCCGGCCTACGGCGCGGCCACGAAGTGGCGCACCGCGCTGGCGCCGAGTTGTTTTCTGTACACCATCGACACCACAGTGGTGGCGCCCAAACTGCGCGGCATTCAGTGGTTGTATGGCGGCACCGATTGGGAGTGGTACCGACCGATCCGCCACCGCGACAGCTTCACCGTCAAAGCCACCTTGATCGACGCCGTGGAAAAGCGCGGCAGCAAGGCCCGGGCCTTCATCATCCAGACGGGCGAGGTGCTCTACACCAACCAGCACGGCGAACTGGTGTGCCGGGCCCTGGGCCACACCGCGCGCACGCCGCGCGCCAAGGCCAGCGGCGGCCTCAAATACGAGGCGCGCGAGACGCAGCGCTATTCGCATGAAGAGCTGGAACAGATCGCCCAGGCGGTGGAGAACGAAGCGCCGCGCGGCGCCACACCGCGGCTGTGGGAAGACGTGGTGGTGGGCAGCACGGTGCCGCCCTTGCTCAAGGGCCCATTGAACATCACCGACATGATCTGCTGGTATTCGGGTGGCGGCCACAGCTACCAGGCGCACCGGCGTGCCCACATGCAGCGCAAGCGCCACCCGGCCGATGCCTACATCAACCCCGAAACCGGTGCCCAAGACAGCGCCGCGCGCGGCCACACCGAAGACAAGATGGCGCGCGAAGTCGGCATGCCCGGTGGCTATGACGTCGGCCCGCAGCGCATTTCCTGGCTCGGCCAGTTGCTCACGCACTGGATGGGTGACGATGGCTTTGTGCGCCGCCTGAGCGTGAGCGTGCGTCGGCCCAATATCTTCGGCGATGTGTCGCGCTGCCAGGCCCAGGTCGTTGACAAGCGCGTCGATCAAGGCGCGCACGTGGTCGACTTGGCGCTGGCGGTGGTGAACCAGTTGGGCGAAACCACGGCCCAGGGCACGGCGGTGGTGGAGCTGCCGTCGCGTGCTGGCGCGGTGCGGGTGGCATGAGTGTGTCGGGCCGCCAACGCGCCGGTCTGCTCGGCCACGGCGGGTTCATTCACACCTGCTGACTTCCACCCTCCAGAAGCCGGTATACATACAGCGACAAGTCCGCGACGAGCCTGTCGTCATGGGTCGACAAGTCCAGGCCTGTCAGCTCGGATATCTTGGCCAGGTGGTGCGCGATGGTCTTCGCTCCACCTTTCATGAAAGAGTGCTAGCAATGACTTCATTGACTACAATGCCGATCAACCGGGAGCTTGCACATGGCCACACTCACCATTCGCGATCTGGACGAGACCCTCAAGCGCGATCTTCGTGTGCGCGCCGCGAGCCGCAACCGCTCGATGGAAGAGGAGGCGCGCCAGATACTGCGTGCTGCACTGCTTGAGTCGCCTGCTCCCGCCAAGGATCTGGCCTCGCGCATCCGTGCCCGGTTTGCCGGGCTGGGAGATGTGGCGGTGGCCGTGCCCAAGCGTGAACCGGTGCGGACTCCGCCCAGCTGCGATCAAGATTTGAAGGCCGTTCGACCTGCGCCCACCAAACGTCGGGCGCAAGCAAAGCGGCGCGCATGAGTGTTCTGCTCGACACGAACGTGCTCTGCGAACTCTTGCGCACACGGCCCGATTCGACCGTGCTCGCCTGGTTTGCCTCGCAGCCTGCAAACGGCCTGTTCGTGAGCGCGGTGACGCAAGCGGAGATGATGCTCGGAGCACGTCTGCTGCCCGCTGGCCAGCGACGCCAACGCCTGGAGCAGGCGCTCGAGGCGATGTTCTTCGAAGACTTCACCGGCCGCATCCTGCCGTTCGACTCGAGCGCCACGGCCGGTTACGCCGCGGTCGTGGCTGCCCGGCGCCGAGCAGGCACGCCCATCTCCCAGTTCGACGGCCAGATTGCAGCGATTGCCCTGAGTCACCGTTTGGCCCTGGCCACGCGCAACGTGTCCGACTTCCAGGGTTGCGGCCTGGTTTTGACGAACCCTTGGGACGCCGGCTGACGCGGCAATGGTCTGGGTCTGCGTTGGCTGCGGATCGGGAGATCAACCGTGGTCGCCGCGAAGCAGTCGTCTGCGACGGCGTATCGCGAACGTTTGCGCAGCAGGTCAAGTCAGGACGGCGTGGAGCCTTCGAAGACGATGGCCGCCAGCGCCTGCGGTGCGACGCCGAACTCACCGGCCACGGCCGAGGCCTCCTGCACCACGTCCAGCACGGCCTGCCGGCCGCCCAGCCTTGCCGCGCTGAGGGCTTGCAGGAAGGTGTCCAGGGCCTCGTCGCGACGTCCGGCGAGCAGCGACATGAGCGCCAGGTCGTGCAGTGGCGCGGCCCTTTCGGCGGGATCTGCGATCGCCGCTGCGGCCAGGCGTGCGCAGCGCGCGGACCGGTCGCGCACGGTGGTATGGCCTGCGCGCGCGCAGGCCAGCGCCAGCGAAGCCGCGCAGCGTGCGCGTGCATCGGCCGGGCCCGTCGCCTCGACGAGCGCCAGGGCTCGCTCGAGGCGTGCCGTATCGCCGCCTGCGGCGAAGCCGGGCAGGGCGTGGGTAAAGACCTCGGCGTCGAGGGTCAGCATCTCCAGGCGTGCCGAGCGCAGGAATGCGGCCGACAACTCATCACGCAGTCGGGCGCGGGCGCCGATCCGGGCCGCAAAGGCGGCCAGCTCGCCCATCAGGTCCAGGTCGGCGCGAACTGCTGGCAGCCCGGCGGCGCAATGGTCGAGCATGCGCCGGGCGCCGTCGACATCACCGCGCTGCTCCAGCACCTGGGCGATGCGCAGATGGGCCTCAGCGCGGCGCAGCGGCGCGCCGATGGCGGCCGCCGTCGCGGCGGCGCGCTCCATCTCGCCGCGCCTGGCGAGCGCCCGCGCAATGTCGCACTGGGCATCGGCAAGGGCAGAGGCCCGTGAGGCCAGGCGCTCGAGCGCTTCGGGGTGAGGGTTCTCGACGCCCAACTCGGCCAGCGCCGGCAACAGCAGGCGCAGGCCCGGAACCCATTCGCGCGCATAAGGCCACTTGTCGGCCCGCATGTTCAGCAGCCGCAGCAGGCCATCGCGGTCACCGGCTTGCACCAGCGGCGGCACCAGCACGGGCAGCACGTTGGGTGTGACGCTGCCGTCGCGTTCTTCCTCGAAGGCCTGCAACGCGGTGCTTGCGGCCGTCCCCGCCTCATCGGTATGGCCGGCCGTATGCAACGCCGTCGATGCCGCAGCCCACAGCACCGAGCGCTGAAAGGCGCGTATCCGCTGCCCCTGTGCGGCCGCCTGGTCGACGGCTGCCACGATGCGCCGGATGCCTGGCACATCGCCGGCCAGGGCCAGCGCCGGCATCAGATCCTTCAGATCTCCCCAATCGCTGCGCACATCCCGCTCGATCAGAAGCCCACACAAACGCTCAAGCCCCGATCGATCGCCAGCCTGAGCGAGCGCCATCGCCAGCTCCGCACAGGCATCGCCATAGGGCAGCCGCGCATTCGTACTGCAGGCAGCGGCGATGCCGTCCAGCGCCGTCGCCGCATGCCGCAGCGCCGTCTCGCTGCGGCCTCCCTCGGCCAGCGCGGCGGCCAGCCGGGCCCGGCAGACGGTTGATGACTCGCTGCCGTCCAGACCGGCAACGGCAGCCTGCAGACGATCGAGCGTCGACTCGTCGCCGACGGCGATGGCCGCCCGTGCCAACGCCGGGGCGGCGTTGCCGTACCCATACCCGTCACCTTCCAGAGTTGCCACGACGCGTGCGGCATCGGCGACGAGGCTGGCGGCGCCGCGGCGCTCGCCGAGTTCAACCAGCCACCGCACCGCGGGCACGAGCGTGTTCGGCGCGATGCCGGACCCGTAGCGCAGGGCACTGCGCAGGGCCTTGCCGGCGTGCTCGTGCGCCGCGGCGTGGTCGCCGGCCTCGGCCAGCGCGGTGGCGATGTCTCCCAGCAGGACCGCCTGATCGTGAGGCGATCCGCTGCCCTGGGTCAGCGGGAGGAGAACGGCCGCGTTGTCACGCGCCCAGGCCGCGTGACCGCAGGCCGACATCGCCCGCGCGGCCTCGAGCACGACACGTGTGTGCACGCCCACCACAAACCCGTCGAAGGGCCCGAGCAGCGCGATGGCCGCCGTCACAGCGTCCACGGCAGGTTTGACCTTTTGGCGCATGGCGTGTGCCTGGGCCAGCAGCACGTGGGCCAGGGCCTGGTTCGTGCCGGTCAGGCGCAAGGCGCCATCGGTTTGCGCCGCGAGCTTGGAGCGTGGGCTGGCCGTGGCGCGCACGCGTGCGGCCACGCCGAGCAGTTGCGCGCTTTGCCAGCTGTCGCCGGCCGCGTCGATGTGGTGCCCGATGTCGTCCAGGGCGTCCAGCGCAGCCCGGGCCATGCCGCGCTGCGCCGCGGCGAGCGCCAGGCTGGCGACGGCCCGCGCCTCGGCCGAGCCGACCCACACCGAGCCAGCGTCGCTGACGAAGCGGCGCACGATCGTGCGTGCGGCGTGTCGTGCACCCATGGCCTCGAACTGCTGCGCGAGGGCGATGAACGCCGGGGCGACGGCCTGGGCTTCATCGGGCCGGCAGCTCGCCACGGCTTCCTGCATGGCCCCCTGGGCGTCGTCGAGCTCGTTGGCCCGCGCGAGGGCCCGCGCCGCACCGATCAAGAGCTGCGTCTTCGACGTGTCAAGCCACACGTGGCCCGGCTCGACGGCCTGCCGCGCGAGTTCGTGCCCGCGCCGCGCGCAGTCCGCGGCGGCGCGTGAGTCGCCGGCACGCGCGAATGCCTCGGCCATGCGACACCAGGCTTGGGCCGTGGCGGCGCCTTGGCCCGCCGCTGCGGCCGCACCGGACAGCAGCGACCGGGCTTGGCTCAGGGATTCGAGTGCCTCGGCGCGCCGCCCTTCGTCGAGGCTGCGATCGGCGCTGCTGCACAAGGTCTGGACATCGACAGACTCCGGCGCACGCTCGGTTGCCGGAAACAGCTTGCTGAAGTCGATGCCGCTGAAGTCGATCTTGAACCCGGTGTTGCCCCGCCGCGCCTGTTCGGAACGTTCGCGCATCGGCGCGGCGATATCGGTGCGGCCCACCCGATCGAAGAAGGCTGCAGCCGCGTCCAGCACGGCCGCATCGGCGAGCACATGGATGGACTCCTCGACGAGCGTGATGACGCGATCGAGCAGGTCGTCGCCCCCCTGCGGGAGGGTTGGCTGCGCGCCGGCGGCGGGAGGGTCTTCAGCCTTGCACATGGCATCCCCGAGTGCCAGGTGTGCACTCACCCGAGCGGCGAGATCCGGGATCGATTCCACCGACTCCAGCGCCGACGCGAAGGCCAGCCGGGAAGCAGGCATGTCGCCCACCGCACGCAATGCTGCGCCGACAAGGCGCTGTGCTTCGGCACGCCGCTGCGGGTCGCGGATCAGTGCCGCATGGTCCAGCGCGGCCGCCGCGCCGAAGCCCGCGTCGGCGCCATCTTCAGCACCCGTGGGCGCCAGCCGCGCCATCAGTGCCAGCACTTCTGGCTGGATGGCCTGCGCGGCGCTGACCACGGACGCATGGAGCAGGCTGCAGCGGATGGCCTGCAGCAGCGCGGGTGGGCGCGAGGTGGTGGCCGCGTTCAGGGCCAGATCCAGATCCTGCGCGAAGGCGCGCGCCGATCCCGTGCGGCGCATGCGGGCGGCCTTCCATTCCGGGCCGATAAGCTCGAACAACTCGTCCGTCGCGCCGTCTTCGATCAGATGACCCACCAAGTGATTGAGCGCGTAGTCGCTTGCGTCGGCGGTGCGCCAGCGCCTGCAATGGTCGAGCAGTTGGGCACGCCACTGCGCCAGCTCCTCCTTCGTGAAGACACGCTGGCAGAGGAAGTCGCGGAATCGCGGGTGGCACAGCGCGAAGCCCGTGCGGCGGTTGCCCGCCAGGTAGCGCCGCAGGCTGCCGCTGAGCTCGCGGTCGAGCAGGGCACCTTTGCTCAGCAGCGGCGAGGCGCCGGCCAGGTCAGCGGGCCGCAACGGCCCCAGCGCGACGCTGAGCAGGCCGACCAGCGCGTAGACCTCCGCGATACGGATGTCGACGTCCTCGTGCAACTGGTCGAGCCACTGCTGCAGGTAATCGGCCAGCTCCGCCGGCTGGCGGGCGAGGTTGCTCGGGCCGACGTGGCCGCTCTCGACATCCTTCACGAGGAAATAGAGATAGAACGGGTCGCCACCGGAACGGTCGGCGAGCGCCTGCACGAAAGCCTCATCGCGCGCCAGCGCGGCGGCCCGGTCGCCGGCCTGGCGCAACAGGCCGGCGATCGCCGCGGCATCCATCGGGCCGAGGCGCAGCCAGTCGGCGCTGCGACGGGGCACGCCCAGGCGCGAGAGGCAGCGGTCGCGGTCCTCGTCGTTATCCACACGCGCCGAGAAGACCATGTGCAGCCGAGGCCCTGCCGTCGCGGGAAACAGCCCGCGCGGCTCCCACCCATTGGCTTCGTCGAGGCCATCGATGACGACGGCGAGTGGCTGATCGCCGGGGGTCGGGCGTTCGAGCAGGCGCCGATGCACGTTGCGCAGTTCGTCGACTGACGCCGGCAGCGCGCCGGGCAGGCCATGCACGGCCACCAACTGCTCGCACAGGTTGCGCAGCGCGAACTCCTCGCCGGCCATGCCCTCGAGCCGGCTGATGAACTGGTAGACCACCGGCTGGTGCCTGGCCTGCAACTGGCGGACCCAGTTTGCCAGCAGGGCGGTCTTCCCGTAGCCGGACGGGCCGTAGACGAAGTGGAAAGACGTCGCCGTGCCGGCCAGCCGCTGGTCGAGCCGGGCCAGCTCGTCGTCGCGCCCGCCGAACAGCTCGTGCCTTTGCACCAGCGTGTCCTGGCGGATCCGTGCCGCGGATACCAGCGTCGGCGCCACCGCGCGCGCATGCAGGATGTCGAAGATCGGCGATCGCAGCACTTCCACCGCAAGGTCGTGCACGTGGCTGAACCGGATCTCGACATGCTGGCCGAGCTGGCGCAGGCGTGCCAGGTGCTCCTGCTGCGAGGCCCGCTGCTCGTCGTCGGGTGCAAAACGTTCGTCTCGAGCGGCCTGCGGCACGGGCGCAGCGATCAGCAGCGTCTTGCCGTGATACAGCGCGAGGTAGGCCTCCCACTGCGTGTACGAGATCGGCCGGCCACCCAGCAGCGCATCGGCCAGTGCCGGCAGGCGCTGCGCGAGGTCCGGGTGCCGCTGCGGGATCGAGGCCAGCGCGGGCGGCTTGAGCACGCTGCCGGTCATCTCGCCGGCCAGGTGCACGACGGCATCGCAGCGGCGGACGTAGTCGTCGAGCTTGTCGATCGTGAGGCTGCCCGAGGCGATGAAGTCCTCCTGCACCTTCACGTCGACGTTCGGGCGTGTCAGCTTGCTGCGCAGATGCGCACGGTAGCTCGCGAACTCGTCGCTGACGGCAGACAGGAAGATCCTGAATCCGGCCGTTTGAGCTGCTGGCGTTGCTTCCGATCCCATGGTGCGGACCATATTACCGGAGGGGCCGGTTCACTGACCCACGTCAGCCCACCGACTCAAGCCCGCGCCACCTCACCCCTTGATGTCCGCCTTCTTGATCACCGGCGCCCACTTCTCCAGCTCATCGCGAATGCGGCGTTCGAACTCGGCCGGGGTGCTGCTGTGTGGCTCCACATGGCGGCTGGTGAACAGCTTTTGCACATCAGGCCGCGCCACGGCCTTGGTGATGGCGGCGGTGAGCTTGGCGGCCACCTCGTCGCTCACGCCGCGTGGCGCCAGCAGGCCGAACCAGACCACGCTGGCAAAGCCGGGAACGTCTTCGGCGATAGCCGGCAGGCCGGGCAGCACCTCGGTGCGCTGCGGCGTGGCCACGGCCAGGTAGCGGATCTTGCCGGCCTGCACCATGGCCGCGCCGTCCAGCCCGGTGACGAACGCCATGTGCACCTGGCCGCCCGCAAAGGCCGTGACCAGCGGCGCGCCGCCGGCATAGGGGATGTGCTGGAACTTGGTGCCTGCCAGTTCGTTGAAGGCTTCGCTGGTGAGGTGCGAACTGCTGCCGATGCCGGTGGAGCCGTAGTTCAACTGCGTGCCCTGGGTTCTGGCCCAGGCGATGAAGTCCTTCACTGTCTTGTGCGGGCTGTCGGCCGCCACGGCCAGGATCAGCGGCACGTTCACCACGGTGGCCAGCGGCCTGAAGTCTTTCAGCACGTCGTACGGCAGTTTGCGCAGCAGCGAGGCGGTGGCGTTGGGCCCGCTGTTGCCGAAGACCAGCGTGTAGCCGTCGGGCGCGGCCTTGGCCACGGCGTCGGTGCCCAGGCTGCCGCCAGCACCGGGTTTGTTGTCGATGATCACCGTCTGGCCCAGCAACTCCTGCAAGGGCTGTTGCAAGGCGCGGGCAAGCTGGTCGGTGGTGCCCCCGGCCGGGTAAGGCACCACGATGTGGATTGGCTTGCTGGGGTAAGCGTCTTGGGCCAGGGCCGGTGCCAGCGCGGCGCCGAGGGTTAACACAGTGATGCAGGCGACAAGGCGGCGGGTGCGATTCAGCATGGGGTGGGTCTCATTGCAGGAACTATTGCAGGGACTGTTGCAGGAACTATTGCAGGAACTATTGCAGGATGAAATGAGCCGCGCGCTCGCCGATCATCATCGCCGGCGCGCTGGTGTTGCCACCGATCAGGGTGGGCATGATCGACGCATCGGCCACGCGCAGGCCTTGCAGGCCGTGCACGCGCAATTGCGCATCGACCACCGCGCTGGCGTCGGCAGCCGGGCCCATCTTGCAACTGCCCACCGGGTGGTAGGTGGTGGCCACGCGCTCGCGGATGTAACGTTCCAGTTCAGCCTCACTCGCCACACCGGGGCCGGGCAACACTTCGGCGCCCGACAGCGCTGCCAGCGCGGGGCAGGCAATGATGCGGCGGGCCTCGCGCAAGGCGCGCTTAAGGGTGTCGATGTCGGCGTGTTCTTCCAGGAAGTTGGGCCGCATCACGGGCTTGGCAGCGGGGTCGTTGCTGGCCAACGCCACGCTGCCGCGGCTGCGCGGGCGCAGCACGGCCATGTGCAGGTAGTAGCCGTGCTGGCGCGGCAGCGTGCGCGGGTTGTCTTTCATGCCCACCATGAACGTGTATTGCACATCGGGGCGTTGCAAACCAGGCAGGCTGCGGATGAAGCCGCCGGCCTCGGCCGCGTTCGATGCCAGCATGCCGCTGCGGTTAA
>JAYUQE010000378.1:0-3328 GCA_043756905.1 Burkholderiales bacterium
GGCTGACTTGTACGGCGTGCTGGCCGCCTGTGGGCGCCACGCCGCGGCCGTGCCGCTGCCCGAAGCGATGCTGGCCAACTGGTTGCTCGGCCGCTGCGGCCTGGGCCATGGCAACGGATTGATCTCGTTTGCTGCGGTCTCCACGCTGGTGCAGCGCGGTGACCTGTTCAGTGGTCGGTTAAGCGCCGTGCCCTGGGGCCAGCAGGTGGCGCAGGTGGTGGCCCTGAGTGCCGATGCGCAGCCCAGCGTCGTCCTGCTCGATACCACGCAAGCCCACGCCGCTGAGTCGCAGCTCAACCTGGCCGGCGAACCGCGCTGCGACCTGGTGTTCGATGAGGCCACGCCGCTGGCCAGCACCCCCTTGCCCGCCGATCTGCCCGCCGACACCTTGCTGCAAGGCGGCGCCCTGTTGCGCGCGGCGCAGACGGCCGGCGCGTTGCAGGCCGTGCTGGCGCTGTGCACCCAGCATGCGCAGCAACGGGTGCAGTTCGGCAAGCCGATCGGCAACTACCAGGCCATTCAACACCAGTTGGCCGTGCTGGCCGAACATGCCGGGCTGGCGGCGGTGGCGGCGCAGGCAGCGTGCGCGGCGTTCACCGACGCGCCCTCGCTGCTGCACGTGGCCTGCGCCAAGGTCTGCGCCGCCGAAGCAGCGGGCACCGCAGCGGCCATTGCGCACGCCGTGCACGGTGCCATCGGCTTCACCCACGAGCATGCGCTGCACCGCTTCACCCAGCGCCTGTGGGCTTGGCGCAGCGAATACGGCTCACTCACCCATTGGTCGCAGCGCCTGGGCCGGGTGGCCTGCGCGCAGGGTGGCGCGGCGCTGTGGCCGGCCATCACGGCGGGTCAATGGGCGGCCACGGCCAGCGGCTGAATTGGCACCACGCGGGCACGCAGTTGCCCGCAACCGGCGTCGACATCCTGCCCTGCAGATTGACGTAACTTGGTCAGGATGCCGCGGCGGTGCAGGTGCCGCGCCATCGCGGCGGCGCGCTCCCAGCTCGGCCGCGTGAAGCTCAGGCCGTCGACCGCGTTGTACGGGATCAAGTTCAGCACGGCGTACTGGCCGTGCAGCAGTTTGACGATGCCTTCCAGTTCGTCGTCACCATCGTTCACGCCTTCGATCAGCGTCCATTGATATTGAATCGGGTAGCCGGTGCGCAGCGCGTAGGCCTGGCCCAGCGCCACCAGCTCCGCCGGGCTCAGGCGCGGCGCGCGCGGCAGCAGGCGTGCGCGCAATTCGGCCTTGCTGGTGTGCAGCGACAGCGCCAGCGCCGGCTTCACCTCACCCAGCGGCAAGCGTTCGAACACGCGCGCATCGCCCACGGTGGAAAAGACCAGGTTCTTGTGGCCGATGGCCCCACCCGTGCCGAGCAGCTCGATGGCTTCGAGCACGTTGTCCAGGTTGTGCGCGGGCTCGCCCATGCCCATGAAGACCACCTTGTTAACGGTGCGCAGGCTGCGCGCCAACGCCACCTGGGCCACGATCTCGGCGCTGCTTAAGTGGCGCTGCAAGCCGCCCTGGCCGGTCATGCAGAACACGCAGCCCACGGCGCAACCCACCTGGCTGGATACGCACAGGCCGCCGCGCGGCAGCAGCACGGCCTCAACGGTTTGGCCACCTTGCAGCGCCACGAGCAGGCGCACCGAGCCGTCTTGCGCCGGGTGTTGCGAATGCAGCCGGGCCAAACCGCCCAGTTCAGCCGACAGCTCAGGCAGCGCCTCGCGCACCGCCCTGGGCATGAAGTCTTCGAGCCGGCGCTTGCCGCTGGTTTGCGCCAGGCCCTGCGCCCACAGCCGCAGCACGCGCTGTTCATGCCTGGGCAGCGCACCCAGCTTGCGCAAGCGCTGGCGGATGTCTTCGATTCGCATGGCGCGCTACTTCCAGCGCAGCGCTTCGATGTGCACGCTGCCCAGGTTGCTGCTCAAGGTGAGCGCGCCTTCCTGCACCGTGGCTTGCAGTTGCATGCTGCGCTCGGCCATGGCGGCCAGGCCTTGCGCAGCCTCAGTGGGAATGCGCCAGACCTGCAAACGTTCCAGCCGGCTGAGCTTGGTTTCAATGCCGCGCCACCAGACTTCGGCCGCGCTGTGAAAGGCGTAGACATGCACTTCATCGGCCTTGCTGCACGCCTTGCTCAAGGGCTTGTCTTCGGGCTGGCCAACTTCGATCCACAGCCGTTTGCGGCCGGTGTAGTCGGTGAGCGAAACATCGGGGTCGTCGGGGTCGCTCAGGCCTGCGCCAAAGGCCAGCGTGGCGTCGCCGCCGCAGGTGCTTTGCAAGGTGTGCGCATTCAACGCCAGCGCGGCCAGGCGCACCATCATGCGTTCATCGGTCTCGCTGGGGTGGCGGGCCAGGGTGAGCGCATGGTCGGCGTAGTAGCCGTGGTCGATGTCGGCCACTTGCACGTTGGCCTTGAAGATGGTGGATTTGATGGCCACGTGAGTGCGGCCGGGGGGCCAGAGCGCCTGTTGTGCTTGCCCAGGCGAAGGCGCGACTATAGGAGACTGCCTGTGCGCCGCGGCGGCTGGCGCGGCCGCACGGGTTCGCGCAAGCCCATGGGCTGGGACACCGGCCACTGCGCCTGGCCCGGCGGCAAGGTGGCGAAGTCTGACGTTGGTGGCCCGCTGTGCGGCCATGGCACCACCGGCGCGTTGGCCCAATCGGTGAGCTTGATGGCCTGGCTGACGCTGACGAATTCAAACTCGCTCAGCAGGTGAAGGAACTTTTCCCACGACCGGTGCAAGCCCACCTGGCCCATGAACAGCTGCGGCCAGCTCGGCGCTGCTGCGGCAGGCGACGGCGTATCGAGTTGCGGCGGGCGGAAATACGCCATCGCATACGGGCTGGCGCGCAGGTGCCGCCGCATCAAGGCATACGGTGCCAGGCCAAAGGTGTTGCCACCGCTTGGCGCCGCGCCCCACGACAGCAGCTTGGGCGCGCTGACCGGGAATTCCATGATCCGCGTCGAGCCCAGATCAACCTGATACGGCGTGGCAAAGGTGGCCAGCCCGGGTGAGGGCTGGCTCAGCGCGGTGTGCACAGAGCAATCGGCACCGATGCCCTGTTCGGCCAGCACGTCATAAAACCAGGGCAGGTGGTGCCGGCGCAGAAAGCCCGGCGAACGGTACAGGTACACCGCCTGGCCGGTGGCGTTGGCGATGCTGGCGCAGGAACGATGCAGGTCGGCGGCAAAGCCCTTTCGACCCAGTTCGTGCGTGGGCCGGCGCAGGTGCGAATGGCTGCCCACGTCGTGCCCGTTGGCCACGATGCGCCGCAGCACCTGCGGAAACTGCGCCGCCACCCAGCCCAGGCAGAAGAACGTGG